>CAMFCQ010000022.1 GCA_945948915.1 uncultured Clostridia bacterium
AGAAACTGAGAATCAAGTGAGACCAAAGGGAAAATTGAAGAATTGGTTTTTCGCAAGGTGAAAGAAATCTGGATGTGCGGTTTTCAGGGTACGCGCAATAGAAGAGACGCGCAGCTTGTGCGGGAGTTCTCCAAGTCGGAAGCTTCGGTTATGAATAGACGAAGCGGAAGCCAAGAAGAACGCGGACTGCACAAACCCTTAACAGAATTCCGGTGACTATGGCGAAAGGGATCCACCTGTTCCCATACCGAACACAGAAGTTAAGCCTTTCAGCGCCGATGGTACTTGGCTGGAGACGGCCCGGGAGAGTAGGACGTTGCCGGATTCCATATGAAAAAGCCTCAGCTTTTGCTGGGGCTTTTTCATATCCAATCGAGCACTTTCTATTATCCGACCATCTCAGCCAACGTGCAAATATCGTACTTGGCTAGGTGAGGCCATGGCGGCGCCCAGTGGGCGCAATAAAGCCATGGCCGAACGCCCGGGAGAGTAGGACGTTGCCGGATTCCATATGAAAAAGCCTCAGCTTTTGTTGGGGCTTTTTCATTTGCCCTCGGACAATTGCTTATCTCTCAGGTTGCCTTCGGCCAACGTGCAGTATTGTACTTGGCTAGGTGAGGCATGGGCGGCGTCCGTGGGACTGGAGCCGGCACCTTACAAAAAGAGATCAACCCCATGAACGTGAGGTTGATCTCTTTTCGGCCCGATAAGAACAGATGCCCTGGAATTGTTTCCAGCCAACATGGAACCTGCACGACGAAGCGCTTCGCAATCCCAACGGTTTATCGCATCGTATCACAGCAGATCACGGCTGACCTTGACGACCACCTTGCGATAGCGCAGCGGCGTGCCATCCACGCATACACCCGGACGGTGTGTGTCGTTCGGAAAGAGACCGCATAGCAGCCCTGCGCGGCATGGACGAAGCTCTCGTTGGCGACGCCGTCGTAGAAGTACAGATTCCGTTCGTCAATCTCTTCCATGCAGCGGCCTGCACCGTTGGACGGCGCAATGCCGAAGAGCTCTTCGCCGCTGATCCAGAACTGTACGTCCAGATACTGCCTGTGCAGCTCCGGTTTGGTCTCCTCAACGGGTTTGGTGGTGTTGTGGAAGACCTGCGCGAACATGTTCTTGCCGTCAATTTCGTACACGCCGTCTTCAAGCTTGTCAAAATCGGTTTCCGTGAGATAGGTGATCGATTTCTGAATGGCTGCCGGGCAGTGGCGGATGTTGTCGTTGGCGTGAATGCTGGAGAAAATTCTGCAAATCCCTCGCTTTCGTCGTTTCTCAGCATCACTGAACGCGCGATGCAATCGATTGCATTTCAACAATATCATGGATTTATCGGAATGCAAGGATGACTTTGGGCATTTCGGCAGAAGCTGTTACTGCCGATAGGCGAAGGATGGCATGCTTCCGGCCGGCTATTGGCTGAGTGGAACCAATGAGCAAAGAGCGCCGCATGCCGACGGCAGTCCTGCATCGATGCGGCATGGTGAGCTGGGGAAGCGGGATACTGCCGGATTTCAGGGAAAGAACCGTCCGTTTCACCTGTGCATTTTTACTTCGATGTGCTATAATAGGCAATCATGCAAGGATCGGGTGCGTATGAAACGAGGATCATGACGGTTCTCTTTGGCTTGCTGCTGACGAAAGGTGCTTTGGTTGTGAAGCGCTTTTGCAGGGCATTGGCTCGGGCAGAAGACTGCGTGATGGCAGTGCTTGGGAGCGTATACACCGGTGGAATACCGGCGATGATTCTTTTCCACGGGATGCAGGAAAGCACAGCGCACGTCACGAATTTTATATATTCTGACTGCAGAACGCTTGAAGGATGGATGCAGAACATGAAGTTTACCAAAATGCACGGCCTTGGCAACGACTATGTCTATGTCAATGCCTTTGAAGAGCAGGTTGACGATCCGCGCGCGCTGGCAATCGCCATCAGCGACAGGCACTTCGGCGTCGGCAGCGACGGACTGGTGCTCATCTGCCCCAGCGAAGCCGCGGACTTTAAGATGCTCATGTACAATGCGGATGGCTCACAGAGCGAGATGTGCGGCAACGCGAGCCGCTGTGTGGCCAAATACGTCTATGATCACGGCATGACGGACAAGACCGTCGTGACGCTGGAAACGCTGGCCGGCATCAAAACCCTGCACATGACGATCAGAGACGGCAGAGTGGACACGGTGCGCGTGGACATGGGTGAGCCGCAGCTTTCCTGTGAGCAGGTCCCCTGCCTGCTGGGACACGGCGTGGTGACGCGGGCGAAGATCGAGGCGCTTGATCGCACGTTTGAGATTACACCGGTATCAATCGGCAATCCGCACGGCGTGATTTTCCTTGAGGAGCCGGTCGAGGTATTTGATCTGAACCGCTACGGCCCGGTGCTGGAAAAGCATCCGGCCTTCCCCAAAAAAGCGAATATTGAATTTGTCAATGTCCTCGCGCGGGATCGCCTGCGCATGCGCGTCTGGGAGCGCGGCAGCGGCATCACGCTGGCCTGCGGCACAGGCTCCTGCGCGGTGCTGGTGGCGGCGAACCTCTGCGGACTGGCGGACAGACGGGCGGCCATTGTGCTCGATGGCGGCGAACTGGCCAATGAGTGGGACGAGGCGACGGGTCATGTGTTCATGACCGGCCCCGCGACGCATATTTTTGACGGCGAATACGACCTGCAGAAGTGACCAGAAAGCGAGGAATGCCCATGACGCTCGTATCCGATGCGATGATCTTTGCGGCCTGCGCGCATGACGGGATGCTCAGGAAGGGCACAAACGTGCCGTACATCGTGCATCCGGCGGAGGTGGCAGCGATTGCTTCCACGCTCACCGACGATCCGGAGATCCTCGCGGCAGCGGTGCTGCACGATGTGGTGGAGGACTGCGGCGTGGGCAGAGCGGAGCTTGAGCAGCGCTTCGGTGCGCGCGTGGCGGAGCTGGTGCTCAGCGAGACGCAGGAGCGCTGCGGGGATCCGCGCATGACATGGGAGGCGCGCAAGCGCGGCGCGATTGAGCAGATTGCCAGGGGCGGCCGCGCAACGAAGATCATCGCGCTCAGCGACAAGCTGAGCAATATGCGGGCGATTCACAGGGATTTCGAGCGGGACGGTGAGTCCATGTTCGCCAGATTTCATCAGCGTGACAAGCGCAGGCATGCCTGGTACTACCGCAGCTGCGCGGCGCTGCTCAAGGACGAGTTGGGAGACACGGATGCCTGGCGCGAGCTGAACGGGCATATTGAGGTCGTTTTCTCAGAAGAAGGGATGGAGCTGTGCCCGCCGAAGGCGGCGTACGCCGGATGAACTGCATCACAGTCTACTGAAACTCTATGCTGTTGGTGGCGGCTTGAAAAAGCTTCCAGAACGGCAATGTGGCTGAAGATCAACGCTTCAGCCGTTTTTATTTGCAAAAATTCAAAAAACCCCTTGACAATTCTCGAAACTGTGTTATTGTATTACTGTACTAGTACAAACAAGAAACGGAGGCATGAAGATGTGAGATGGTCTTTTGCAAACGATCTCCCGATCTACACACAGTTGGTCGAGCAGATCAAGGTGGGCGTTGTGACCGGCGCATTCCCGCCGGGGGAGCGATTGCCGTCCGTGCGCGACCTGGCGACGGAGGCCGGGGTCAACCCCAATACCATGCAGCGCGCGCTCGCACAGCTGGAAAGCGAGGGGCTGGTGTACAGCCAGCGCACGGCGGGCCGGTTTGTGACCGAGGATGAGGCGCGCATCGGGGAAGCGAAGCGCGATCTGGCGCAGAAGCACGTCGCGCGGTTCATGGAGGCCATGCGCAGCCTGGCGATCTCCAGGGAGGAGACGCTCTCGCTGCTGGAAGCGGAATATGGAAAGGAGACAGGGGACGAATGAATGTCCTGACATGTAATGCGCTGAGCAAGGCATACGGCAAGACGCCTGCGCTCAGCGGCGTGAGCCTGAATGTGGAATCGGGCCACATCGTGGGCCTGCTGGGCCCCAACGGCAGCGGCAAGACGACGCTGATCAAGCTGGCCAACGGCCTGCTGACCCCGGACGACGGCACGATCACCGTCTGCGGCATGCGGCCCGGCAAGGGCTCGCACGCGCTGGTGAGCTACCTGCCCGAGCGCGCGGTGCTGCCGGAGTGGATGAGCGTCACGCAGATTCTTGATTTCTATGCGGACTTTTACGCGGATTTTAACAGGGATGCGGCGCAGGAGATGATCCGTCACCTGGGCATCGAGGAGAAGCAGCGCATCCGCCAGATGAGCAAGGGCACGCGCGAGAAGGTGCAGCTCATCATGGTGATGAGCCGCCAGGCGAAGCTGTATCTGCTCGACGAGCCGATCGGCGGCGTGGATCCGGCGACGCGCGACTATATCCTGAGTACAATTATCAGCAACTACAACCCGGAGGCGGCGGTGGTGATCTCCACTCACCTGATCGCGGACGTGGAAAAGATCCTCGACGATGTGATCTTTCTCAATCGCGGCTGCGTGGTGCTGGAGAACTCCGTCGATGAGATCCGGGAGACGCGCGGCGTGAGTGTGGACGCGCTGTTTCGGGAGGTGTTCAAATGCTGAGGAAACTGATCAAGCACGAGCTGCGCGCGACGGGGCGCATGATGGGGCCGATGCTATTGATCGTGCTGGTGGCCGCGGTGGGCGGCAATATCTCCACGTACAGGCTGCTGGAGACAAGCAACGGCGTGCTCAACACGCTGGGCATTGTGCTGCTGAGCGCTTTTTTCATCGCCATTCTGACATCGGGCGTCATGGCGTTTGCGCTGATGGTGGAGCGCTTCTACAAGAACCTGCTGCGTGACGAGGGCTATCTGACGATGACGCTGCCGGTCTCCGTGCACGAGCACATCTGGGCGAAGCTGCTGACCTCGCTGATCTGGTGGATTGCCGTGCTGGCGGTGGCTGCCGTTTCGATGCTCATTCTTGTATTCAGCCGGAACATGATGCAGGAGATTGGCGACATCCTGGCGCAGCTGCACATCGCCGATCTGAATCTTGCGCAGAATCTGCCGCACCTTGTGCTCTTCTGCGTGGAGCTTGCGCTGCTGCTGGCGGTCGGCGGGGCGTGCGTTTGCCTGCACTTCTACGCGGCGCTGGCGGTGGGCTGCAGCTTCACGCACCACAAGGATGCGCTGTCGGTGGCGGGTTTCTTCGTGCTCCCGGCCATCTGGCACGTCATCCAGAGAGTTGCCATGTTCCTGATAAACCTGATGAACCTGGAGGGCGTCGGGCTCTGGCTGCAGGGCCTGCCGCAGGCCACGCAGACGCACCTGACGATGCTGGGCGTCACGGTGGTCACGGCGATTCCGGCGGCGCTGTACTACGTGCTGACGGCGCATTTCCTCAAAAACAGGCTGAACCTCGGTTGATGCAGAGGGGAGAGAGTCCGGCGCCTGCCGGGCTTTTTCTTTGCAGAATTCGCCGACCCGTTGTCAGGTTTTATCCGGTATGATACAATGCGAAAGGGAGGAGATTTGCATGCGATATACCTGGATGGACGAATACCTGCTCGCGAAAAAGGGCGTGACGAAGGACCTGCAGGCCGACTGGAACTGGATCCGCTATCAGATCGGCGGGAAGATGTTCGCGGCGCTGTGCCTGGACGATGGGGGAAATCCGGTCTACATCACCCTCAAGCTCCGGCCGGAGGAGGGCGAATTCTGGCGCGGACAGTACCCGGACGTGATCCCCGGCTACTACATGAACAAGACGCACTGGAACTCGATTGCGCCGGACGGTCAGGTGCCGGACGACATCCTGCGGGACATGCTGGATAAGTCCTACACGCTGGTGCTCGGCAGTCTGACCCAAAAGGCGCAGCGCGAGATCCTGGGCCAGGTGTGAGGTGAGCAGACGTGGCGATGTGGAGCCCGTGGCGGGGATGTCATCGCTTCAGCGAGGGCTGCAGGCATTGCTATATCCACAAGGGTGACGCCAGGCGCGGCGTGGATACAAGCCGCATCGTGCGCAGCGACAGGTTCGATGCGCCGATTGTCCGCAAGAAGAACGGCGAATACCGAATGGCCGGCGGGCAGATCGTGTATCTGTGCTTCCAGTCGGATTTCCTGCTGGAGGAGGCGGACGCCTGGCGCGGCGCGTGCTGGGACATCATCCGTGAGCGCAGCGACCTCATGTTCCTGTTTCTCACCAAGCGCATCGGGCGGTTCATGGACTGCGTGCCGCCGGACTGGGGCGAGGGGTACGAGAACGTGATCGTCGGCTGCACGGTGGAGAATCAGAAAAACGCGGACGAGCGGCTCTCGCGCTTTGCAGATCTGCCCATCCGGCACAAAAACATCATCTGCCAGCCGATGCTGGAGCGGATGGACATCGAGCGGTATCTGCCGGGGGTGGAGCTGGTGGTGGCGGGCGGCGAGTCGGATCGCGAAGCCCGGCCGCTTGACTATGACTGGGTGCTCGATCTGCGGGAGCAGTGCCGCCGCGCGGGCACGCACTTTGAGTTCCGCCAGTGCGGCACGCATTTCATCAAGAACGGCAAAATGTACACCCTGCAGGTCAAAGACCTGTGCGCACAGGCGCGCAAGGCCGGCATCAACCTGTGAGGCGGAATTGCGGCAGACGCCTGGCCCTTGCGCATCGGCCGGCGTTGCATTATAATAGGAGCATCGTTTACGAAAGGGGTTTGACTGATCATGGAAAGAAAGAACGCCTGGGCTAAGTATGACGCAGCGGGCATGGAGAAGATTGAGGCATTTGCCAGAAACTACTGCGCGTTTCTTGACAACGGCAAGACGGAGCGCGAGTGCGTCGCGCAGGCCGTGAAGGCGGCGCAGGACGCGGGCTTTATCGACCTCATGCAGGCGGCAAAGGAAGGCCGGCAGCTGACTGCGGGCGACAAGGTGTACGTCAACTGGATGAACAAGTCGTTCATGTGCTTCGTCGTGGGCCGTGAGCCGCTGGAAATGGGCATGAACATCCTGGGCGCGCACATCGATTCCCCGCGCCTGGACGTGAAGCAGAATCCGCTGTATGAGGAGAGCGAGCTGGCGTACCTGGATACGCATTACTACGGCGGCATCAAGAAGTATCAGTGGGTCGCGCAGCCGCTGGCGCTGCACGGCGTGTTCTGCAAGAAGGACGGCAGCACCGTGACCGTCGCCATCGGCGAGGACGCGGCGGATCCGGTGTTCTACATCACCGATCTGCTGATCCACCTGGCGCAGGAGCAGATGACCAAGACCGCCGCCAAGGTGATCGAGGGCGAGGAGCTCAACCTGCTCATCGGCGGCAAGCCGGTGCAGGACGAGGACAAGGCCAGCGTGACGGCGGGCGTGCTCGCGATCCTCAAGGAGAAGTATGGCGTGGAGGAGGAGGACTTCCTCAGCGCGGAGCTGGAGATCGTCCCGGCGGGCAAGGCGCGCGACGTGGGCTTTGACCGCAGCCTGATCGCCGCGTACGGCCATGACGACCGCGTGTGCGCGTATCCGTCCATGCAGGCTGTGCTCGACTTTGAGGGCGTGCCGGCGTACACCGTATGCGCGGTGCTCACCGACAAGGAGGAGATCGGCTCCGTCGGCGCGACGGGCATGGACAGCCGGTTCTTTGAGAACGTCGTCGCGGAGTTTGCCGATCTGGCCGGCGCGAAGGGCGATCTGGCGCTGCGCCGTGTGCTGAAAAACAGCCGCATGCTCTCCAGCGATGTCTCCGCGGGCTTCGACCCGAATTTTGCGGCGGCGTTTGAGAAGAAGAACGCCGCATTCCTGGGCCGCGGCGTGTGCTTCAACAAGTACACCGGCAGCCGCGGCAAGTCCGGCTCCAACGACGCGAACGCCGAGTACATCGCGCAGCTGCGCAGAATCCTCGACGACGCGGAGGTCGCCTTCCAGACCTGTGAGCTGGGCCGCGTGGATCTGGGCGGCGGCGGCACCATCGCCTACATGTGCGCGAAGTACGGCATGAACGTGATCGACGCGGGCGTGGCCGTGCTCTCCATGCACGCGCCCTACGAGATCATCTCCAAGGTGGACCTGTACGAGGCCTACCTCGGCTACTGCGCGTTCCTCAGGGACGCCAGGCCGCTGTAAATGTACTGAATTGCTGATCAGGGCCGTCCGGGCTTGCGCCCGGGCGGCTCCTTTTTGCACGAAGCGGGATCAAGGAACGATTTCCCTTACGAGGTTTGGGCGGCAGTCCAACGCGATGGCAAGGGAAAAGACTGCCGAAGCCGAAGACCGCGCAAATGGGGACTAGTCAGGCGGCAGAAAATCGACTATAATATATTCTGTATATCTATGTAAAGAATCCTAACCATGTGCTGCGGGTGAACATATGCTGTTTAATTCATTTGAATTTCTGATCTTCTTCCCGATCGTCACGGTGGTCTACTTCCTGCTGCCGGGGAAGATCCAGTGGATCTGGCTGCTGGTGATGAGCTACTTCTTCTACATGAACTGGCACGCGGAGTATGCGCTGCTGATGGCGGCGTGCACGATCGTGACCTATGCGTGCGGGCGCATCATTACGGCGCTTCCGGAGAAGAAGCACAAGAAGATTGCGATGTGGGCTGGAATCGTCTTCAACATCGGCCTGCTGGGATACTTCAAGTATACGGGCTTTTTCCTGGATGTGATTCAGCGCGCGTGCAATCTGCTTTCCATTCCCATGGCCACGCCCAAGGTGTCGATTCTGCTGCCGGTGGGCATCAGCTTCTACATCTTCCAGGCGCTCTCCTATGTGATCGACGTGTACAAGGGACGCGTGAAGGCTGAACGGAATTTGTTCAAATACGCACTGTTTGTATCGTTCTTTCCGCAGCTGGTCGCCGGCCCGATCGAGCGCAGCAATCGCCTGATCAGGCAGGTGACGGCGGAGCACCGCTTTGACTGGGAGCGCACGCGGCAGGGTCTGCTCATTATGCTGCTGGGCTTCTTTGAGAAGGTCGTCATCGCAGACCGCGCGTGCATGTACGTCGATGCGATCTATGGCAGTTGGATCGACGCGTCCGGCGCGCAGATCGCGCTGGCGACGTTCGTGTTCGCCGTGCAGGATCTGTGCGATTTCGCGGGCTACAGCCACATCGCCATCGGCGCGGCGAAGGTGCTGGGCGTGGAGCTGATGACCAACTTCCGCCAGCCGTACTTCGCGCATTCCGTACAGAATTTCTGGGCGCGCTGGCACATCAGCCTGTCAACCTGGTTTCGCGATTACATCTATTTCCCGCTGGGCGCGGGACGCGGCGGCAGGCTCAAGCAGGCCAGAAACCTGATGATCGTCTACACCGTATCGGGCTTGTGGCACGGTGCGGCGCTCAAGTATGTCGCCTGGGGCATGCTCAACGGCGCGCTGCAGGTCGTCGAGGGCCTGCTGCCCCAGCCGAAAAACAAGCCGCGGTTCCCGAAGCTTGACCTGCTGCTCCATATCCTGCTTACGGATTTCCTGATCCTCATCACCATGCTCATCTTCCGCGCGGGCTCGCTGTCCTCGGCGCTGGGCATGCTGCTGCGGATTCCGACGGCGTGGAACGCGCCGGGCATCGCGAGCGGGTTTTCCTCCATGCAGGCGCTGTGCACGGGCGTGTGCTTCGTGATCCTGTTTGCCATTGAGCTGATTCACGAAAAGCGCAAGACGCTGACCGAGCTCACGGACAGGCTGCCGTCGGCAGCGCGCGGCACGCTATATTTGCTGGCTGTGCTGGCGATCATCGTGTTCGGCGTGTGGGGCCCGGGCTATGCGGCGCAGGCGTTTATCTATTTCCAATTCTGACCGGCATGAAGGGCATTCGATATGAAGAAAAAAATCACGATGACCGCGCTCTGGCTGGCTGCGCTGGTATGCTGCCTGCTGCTGCTGGATCGGGGCATGCGCCGCGATGACAGCGAGCGCAAGTACGGCGCGTTCTTTGCCGAGAAGCAGGGTTTTGATGTGCTGTTCCTGGGCACGAGCCGCGTGCTGGACGGCATTTCGCCGATGGAGCTGTGGCGGGACTGCGGATTCACCAGCTACAACATGGGCAACAACTCCGAGCCGCTGGGCGTGACGCGCTGGGTGCTGGAGACGGCCATGGCGTATCACACGCCCAGGGTCGCGGTGATTGACGTGTTCTATGTGGGACATGCGGTGGACGAGGCGTGGACATATTCCTTCAGGCATCTGTTCTACGACGCGCTGCCGCTGTCGCGGGCAAAGATCAAAGCGGTCTGCGCCACGCAGCCGGAGGGCGAAAGGATCGAGTTCCTGATGCCGTTCTCGCTGTATCACGGACGCTGGGAGGAAATCCTGTCGGGCCAGGTGGAGCGGCTGGTGGATTGTGAGCCGTACATGATGGGCGGCGAGATGCGCTTTGACCGGACGGCCCGCGACGATTACGCCTTCACGGACGATATGACGGAGGGCGAGCTGCCGGGCCATCAGGCGCTGCGCGAGATCGCGGCGCTGTGCCGCGAGCATGGCGTGGAGCCGGTGTTCGTGGCTCTGCCGGGCCATGCGTCCGAGCAGGAGCAGATGAACATGAACAGCGTGCAGCGCGTGGCGGACGAGCTGGGTGTGCCGTTTGTGAACATGCTGCGCATGGGCATTGTGGATAATCAGACCGACTGCTACGACGAGATGGGCCACCTCAACCCCGACGGCGCGAGCAAGGCGACCGCCTTCCTGGGCGCCTGGCTGAAGCAGCAGTATGGTCTGCCCGACCGGCGCGGGGAAAGCGCCTATGCCAACTGGGACGCAAACCTTGCGAAGTATGAGGCGTACCGCGTGGAAAACTGGACGGGGATGTAAGTCCCTCTTGACAAATGGAATCGCTCTGATACAATGAAGATGCGCGGGTATGCGCATCAACGATACGATTAAAGGAGATTTGTCCTATGACGTTTGAAAGCCTGAAGGAGGTTATCGTCGCGACCGTCAGCTGCGGCGAGGAGAAGGTGGCGCCGGACGCACGCCTGGTGCCGGATGTGTGCAAGGACAGCCTGGACACTGTCGAGCTGGCGATGGCGCTGGAGGACAAGACCGGCGTGAACGTGCCGGACGACCTGATGGCGACCTTCCGCACCGTGAACGATCTGCACGCGTACCTCAATGAACAGGGCGCCTGAGATGACCGTGACCTGCCCGGCCTGCGGACGTGAAACGGCGCAGGCTGTTTGGCATGCCCATCTGTGTGTCTGTCCGGCCTGCGGCTCGCATCAGCCGATTGCCGCAAGGGCGCGGCTGACGGCGCTTTGCGATGAAGGCACGCTTGCGGAGATGAACGCGGACCTGGTCGGCGGCGACCCGCTGGACTTCCCCGGCTATGCAAAAAAGCTGGCGGCGCAGCGCGAGAAGACCGGCATGCAGGAGGCCGTGATGACGGCGACGGGCCGCATTGACGGGCATCCGGCCGTGCTGGCGGTGCTGGACGCGCAGTTCTTCATGGGCAGCATGGGCACCGGCGCGGGCGAAAAGATCACGCGGGCCATCGAGTATGCGCGCGATGCGCAGCTTCCGCTCATCATGTTTTCCGCCAGCGGCGGTGCGCGCATGCAGGAGGGCTTCTTTTCGCTGATGCAGATGGCCAAGACCAGCGCTGCGGTCGCGGATTTTTCGGACAAGGGCGGCCTGTACATCAGCGTGCTCACCCACCCGACGACCGGCGGCGTGACGGCGAGCTTTGCCTCCCTGGGCGATATCATGCTTGCCGAGCCGAACGCGCTCATCGGCTTTGCCGGCCCGCGCGTGATCGAGCAGACGATCGGCCAGCGGCTGCCGGAAGGCTTCCAGCGCAGCGAATTTCAGCAGGAGCACGGCTTCATCGACCAGATTGTGCCGCGTGCGCAGATGCGCACGGTACTTTCCCGGCTGCTCAGGCTCCATGAAGGCGGGGTGAAGCGCACATGATCAAGGCGATGATCCGCGAGCTGGAGGAGATCGAGAGCGCGCAGCGCACGGCGCAGGGCGCGGAATTCGCGCAGCTTGCGGCGCGGCGCGACGCGCTGCTTCACCAGCTGTCCGACTTGACCCCGGAGCAGAAGGTGCTCATGGCGCGCTATCCCAGGCGCCCGAAGATCAGCCAGTATGTCGATGCGCTGTTCACCGATTTCTTTGAGCAGCGCGGTGACAGGCAGTGCCGCGAGGACAGGAGCATCCTGGGCGGCATCGCGCTCTTCCACGGCCGCCCGGTGACGGTGCTGGGCCACCGTAAGGGCGGCAACATTGAGGAAAACCTGGCCTGCAACTTCGGCATGCCGGGCCCCGAAGGGTATCGAAAGGCGCTGCGCCTGATGAAACAGGCCGAAAAGTTCGGCCGTCCGGTGATCTCGTTCATCGATACGCCGGGCGCATACCCGGGCATGGAGGCCGAGGAGCGCGGCCAGGGCGAGGCCATCGCCAGAAATCTGGCGGAGATGAGCAGGCTGCGCGTGCCGGTGATCTCCATCGTGACGGGCGAGGGCAGCAGCGGCGGCGCGCTGGCACTGGGCCTGGCTGACCGTATCCTGATGCTGGAAAACGCGTATTACTCCGTCGTCACGCCGGAGGGCTGCGCGAGCATCCTGTGGAAGGATCCCAAGAAGCGCGACGAAGCCTGCATGGCGCTGAAGCTGACCGCGCAGGATCTGTTGGGCTTCGGCGTGATCGACGGCATCGTTCCGGAGGCTGTCGGCGGCGCGCAGCGGGATACGCAGGCGCTGTTTGCCCGGCTTGATCGGGAGATTGCACAGGCGCTTGATGCGCTCGAAGGAAAGGATGCGGACACGCTCGTGCGTGAACGCTATGCAAAGTACAGAAGGATCGGGCTGGCATAAGGCAGCCTGAACCTTCATGCAATTAGTTAAAAGATTGAACCAAAAGAGAGGATCATATGAACGGACTGAAACTGCTGGGCACGGGCTATGCGCTGCCTGCGCGCGCGCTTGACAACGACGCAATGACGGCCTATGTGGAGACGAGCGACGAGTGGATCACGACCCGCACGGGCATCCGCCAGCGCTATTTCTGCGGCGAGGGCGAAAGCTGCACCACGCTGGCGATTGAGGCGGCGAAGAAGGCGCTGGCGGACAGCGGCCTGGATAAATCGGAGATCGGCTGCGTGATCGTAGCGACCTCCTCCGGCGAATACGTGATGCCCAGCACCGCCTGCCTGGTGCACAAAGCGCTGGAGCTGAATGAGAGCATCCCGGTGTTTGACCTGGGCGCGGCGTGCGCGGGCTTTCTATACGCGGTGGATGCGGCGCGCGCCATGCTGATGGCGCATGGCGGCAAGGCCGCACTGGTGATCGGCGCGGAGCAGATGAGCCAGGTGCTGGACATGGCGGACCGCAACACCTGCGTGCTCTTTGGCGATGCGGCGGGCGCGGCGGTGTTTGCGCTTAACGAGGACGCGGAGTACGCTTACGTCTGCGGCACGCGCGGCGACATGGCGATTCAGGTGGGCGGCCCGCACCGCACGCTGCCGATGACCATGGAGGGACAGAACGTGTTCCGCTTCGCCGTCTCCACGATTCCGGCGACGGTGGATGAACTGCTCCGCAAGACCGGCAGGACGCTCGATGAGATTGACTGGGTGATCTGCCATCAGGCGAATCAGCGCATCATTGACGCGAGTGTGCGCAGGCTGGGCGTGCCGGCGGAGAAGTTCTACAAGAATCTCGACCGCTACGCCAACACCAGCGCGGCCAGCATTCCGCTGGCGCTGGCGGAGATGAAGGAGAGCGGCAAGCTGACGAGCGGCCAGCGCGTGATTCTGGTGGGCTTCGGCGGCGGCCTGACCTGGGCGGGCGTGATGCTCAAGGTCTGATCGTGTTTTTGACGAAGATGCTTTTAGCCGCGCGAAGCGAAGAAGGGGTCTGGGGATGAAATCCCCAGGCGGGGTTTGGGACCGGAGCCTGCCGCCGCCAGTGGCGGAAACAGGCAGGCGGAGTGTCGGAAACGGCAAGGAGCGCTTGCGCGACTATGCCGGCTTCCCGGATCGGCGGCCCAATGTCTCTTATAAAGGAGTTCACCAAAGCATGAAACTTGCATTTTTGTTTGCGGGCCAGGGCAGCCAGAAGGCCGGCATGGGCCGCGATCTGTATGAAAGCTATCCGGCGTTCCGCGCGGCGTTTGACGCGGCAGCGCTTGACTTTGACCTCCGAAGGGTCTGCTTTGAGGATCCGGACGGCGTCATCAACCAGACTCAGTACACGCAGCCGTGCATGGTCGCGTTTGCGGCGGGCGTGAACGCCGTGCTGAAGGAAAACGGGATCGTCCCCGCTTATGCTGCGGGCTTGAGCCTGGGTGAGTACAGCGCGCTGCACTGCGCGGGCGTATTCACGGCAAGGCAGGCCATTGAGCTGGTCGCGTTCCGCGGCACAGCGATGGCCAAGGCAGCGGAAGGCGTCGAGAGCGCGATGACCGCCGTGCTGAATCTTGACCGCGAGGCCCTGCAGCGCTGCTGCGAGGAGGCTTCCTCCGCGGGCGTGGTGAAGATCTGCAACTACAACTGCCCCGGACAGCTCGTCATCGGCGGCGAGAAGGCGGCGGTGGCGAGGGCCGGCGAGCTGGCCAAGGCGGCGGGCGCGAGAAGGCTGCTGCCGCTGCGCGTGAGCGGTCCGTTCCACACGCCGCTGATGCAGTCTGCCAGCGAGGCGCTGAAGGCACGCTTTGAGACGGAGACCTTTGGGCCGATGAACCTCCCGGTGCTCTTCAACTGCCTGGGTGACGTGAAGGGCGAGGACGACGAGATCCCCGCGCTGCTCTGCCGCCAGGTGAAGGAGAGCGTGTACATGGAGGACACCATCCGCGCGCTGGCTGCGCTGGGCGTGGACACGGTGGTGGAGATCGGCCCGGGCAGGGCGCTCTCCGGCTTTGTGGCCAAGACCGTGGGCAGCGCCATCACCTGCTATGCCGTGGAGGACGCAGCAAGCCTGAACGCCGCGCTGGACGCGCTGAAGGCGTAAGCAAACCATGCATCAGGAAGCAAATCCGGTTTCATGCCGGGTTTGCTTTTTTGCGCTGAAGCTGCTGGCCTCTGCGGTTTATTTCACAAAGATGTGTTGACAGCGATCCATCAGAATATTATAATATTAGGAAGAAATAGGCAAATCAGCCTGCACAAACCGTGCGTTGGTTTGTGTAAATTATCAGAAAAGGAGACTTGACTATGAAGAAACTGTTTGCGCTCCTGATGGCCGCCGTGCTCACGCTGTCCTTTGCGTGCGCTGCCAGCGCCGAAATCGATCCGGCCCTGATCGCCGCCGCACAGGAGGATGGCGAGCTGATCGTCTACGGTTCCTGCGAGGAGCCGTATGTGGCTGCCGCTGCCAAGCACTTTGAGGAGCTTTACGGCATCAAGACCTACTATCAGCGTCTGTCCACCGGCGAGGTGCAGGCGAAGATCACCGAGGAAGCGGGCAACCCGTCTGCCGACGTCTGGTTCGGCGGCACGACCGATCCTTACAACGAGAGCGCCAAGGCCGGCTTGCTGCTGCCCTATGAGGCGGCCAACGCTGCGGACCTGGCTGCCGACATGTACCGCGATGCGGACGGCGCCTGGTACGGCATCTACAAGGGCATTCTGGGCTTCATGGTCAACACCGAAGAGCTGCAGCGCCTGGGCCTGGAGGCCCCCAAGGGCTGGGATGACCTGCTCAAGCCGGAATACAAGGGCCTGATCTGGATGTCCAACCCGAACACCGCCGGCACGGCGAAGCTCATCATCAACACCATGGTGCAGATGAAGGGCCATGACGAGGCCATGAAGTACTTCGTGGAGCTGGACAAGAACATCGCCCAGTACACCAAGTCCGGCTCCGGCCCGTCCAAGAAGGTCGGCATCGGCGAGTGCGTCATCGGCATCGGCTTCCTGCATGACGGCATTGCGCAGATCCTGCAGGGCTATGACAACATCGCGCTGATCATCCCGGAGGAGGGTACCTCCTTTGAAATCGGCGCTACCGCGATCTTCGACGGCTGCGCGCACGAGAACGCCGCGAAGCTGTGGATCGAGTATGCGCTCTCTCCGGAGTGCGTGGAGCTGGCGGACGATGCCGAGAGCTATCAGTTCCTGGTCATCAACAGCGCGAAGCAGCCCGCCGCGATTGAGCCGTTCGGCCTGGATCCCAACAACGTGATCAATTATGACTTTGAGGACGCGAAGAACAACACCAAGCAGTATGTGGCGGACTTCTTCGACGCGCTGGGCGACGCTGCGGACAGCCGCTTCAAGACCGAGTAACCGGCGTTCCGCCGACTCGGGCAGCTCTTCGGGCCTGCTCCTCACGGCATCTTCCGCGCAGAGAGCGCTCCTGTGCCCCGCTCTGCGGGGGATAAGCGAAGTTTCGTTTGTGAGCCGCGAAGCGAAGATGGAAGGCTGAGGGATGAACCCCTCAGGCAGGTTTTAGGGCGGCAGCCCGAACGTACCTATCGACTTTCCACGGGGGATGGGGTAAAGCCCCATCCCTCTTTCTATATCAGCAAAGAGGGGGGAATGCCCGTGAAAACACGCCAAGGCGCGGCGCTGGAGCGCAAAAAGTTCTTTGCCGATCCGGTGATGGTGATCACCATCGCGCTGCTCACTGTGCTGCTCGCGCTGTTTATTCTCTATCCGCTGGCCATGCTGCTGCTGGACAGCGTGTATGTGCGTGAGACCAAGCTCGTGCTTGTCACCGACGTTCTTGCAGGAACAGCGGACACAGAGATCAAGGACGGCACGATTCAGGTGCTCAACAAGAAGGGCGAGACAGCGAAGTTCGCCGTCGATGATCTGAATGCCGCGTGGGGCTATCTGTTTGCCAAGAACGGACGCGTGCTCAAGGAGGGCGATGCGATCGACCCGGCGAACTGCTATGTCAAGGTGCAGAAGAATCAGCTGACCCTTGACGCGTTCCCGCGCATTTTCGCCGATTACACGTTCAACAACGCATTCTTCAACACGCTCAAGCTGGGCATGATCACCAGTTTCGGCTCGGTCATCATCGGCCTGCTGTTTGCGTATGTGGACTGCTATGTCAACGTGCGCAGCCGCACGGTGAAGAAGATGTTCGACGTGGTGTCAACCCTGCCGGTCGTCTCCCCGCCGTTCGTGCTGTCGCTGTCGATGATCCTGCTCTTTGGCCGCGGCGGCCTGATTACCCGCGAGCTGCTGCACATCTACGACAGCAACGTGTATGGCCTGTGGGGCATCGCCATCGTGCAGACGCTCACGTTCTTCCCGGTGTGCTACATGATGCTCAAGGGCCTGCTCAAGAACATCGATCCTTCGATGGAGGAGGCGGCGCGCAACATGGGCGCGGGCCGCATGAAGGTGTTCACCACCGTGACCCTGCCGCTGATGCTGCCGGGCCTGGGCAATGCGTTCCTGGTCACGTTCATCGAGTCCGTCGCAGACTTCGCGAACCCGATGATGATCGGCGGCAGCTATGACACGCTGGCCACGACGATCTACCTGCGCATCACCGGCGGCAGCTACGACACCAACGGCGCGGCTGCCATGGCCGTCGTGCTCCTGTGCATCACGCTGCTGCTGTTCCTCATCCAGAAGTATTATCTGGAGGCGAAGACCGCCGCGACGCTGACCGGCAAGGCCAGCCGCGCCCGCGCGCTGATTGACGACAAGAGCGTGCGCGTGCCGCTGACGACGATCTGCTCCGTGATCTCCGCGTTCGTCATCATGATGTACATTGCCATCCCGTTCGGCGCGCTGTTCAAGCTGTGGGGCCGCGATTACAGCCTGAGCCTCAAGTGGTTCAATCAGCTCTTCCGCGACGACGGCTTCAAGGCGTTCACCGACAGCTTCATGCTCTCCCTGATCGCCAGCCCGATCACGGCGCTGCTGTCCATGATCATCTCCTATCTGGTGGTCAAGAAGAAGTTCCGCGGCAAGGCGTTCATCGAGTTCGTCTCCATGCTGGCCATGGCCGTGCCGGGCACGGTGCTGGGCGTGGGCTACATCCGCGGCTTTGCGGGCGGCGTCTTCCGCACGGGCTTCATGCAGGGCATCTATGGCACGGGCATCATCCTGGTGATCGTGTTCGTCGTGCGTTCGCTGCCGGTTGGCACGCGCAGCGGCATCTCCGCCCTGCGGCAGATCGACAAATCGATCGAGGAATCGGCGTACGATCTGGGCGCGGGCAGCGCAAAGGTGTTTACCACGGTGACGCTGCCGCTGATCAAGGATTCGTTCCTCAGCGGTCTGGTGACGACGTTCGTGCGCTCCATCACCGCCATCAGCGCGGTGATCCTGCTGGTGACGCCGCGCTATCTGCTCATCACCTGCCGCATCAACGAGTTCGCGGAGAAGGGCGCGTACGGCGTGGCCTGTGCGTATGCGACGATTCTGATACTCATCACCTACGCGGCGATCGTGCTGATGAACTGGGTGATTGCGCATTTCGGAACGAGCAAGGCGGTTCGCCTGAAGGAGGATTAACATGGCGCAGAAAGAGAAGAAAGGCGTTCGCCTGGAGCATATTTCCAAGATCTACAACGATCCCAAGACCGGCAAGGAATTCTATGCGGTCAACGATGTGACCCTGAGCATCGAGCCGGGCAGCTTCGTGACGCTGCTGGGCCCGTCCGGCTGCGGCAAGACGACGACGCTGCGCATGATCGCGGGCTTCGAAAGCCCGGACGCGGGCGAAATCTACCTGGGTGACGAGGCGATCAACGCGCTCACGCCCAACAAGCGCGACACGGCGATGGTCTTCCAGAGCTACGCGCTGTTCCCGCACTACAACGTGTACGACAACGTGGCCTATGGTCTGAAGCTGCGCAAGGTGCCCAAGAAGGAGATGGACGAGCGCATTGCCCGAATTCTCGATCTCGTGGAGCTGACCGGCATGGAGACCCGCATGACCAACCAGCTCTCCGGCGGCCAGCAGCAGCGCGTGGCGCTGGCCCGCGCGATGGTTGTGGAGCCGAGTGTGCTGCTGTTTGACGAGCCGCTGTCCAACCTCGACGCGAAGCTGCGCGTGTCCATGCGCACGGAGATCCGCCGCATCCAGCAGACGCTGGGCATCACGGCGGTGTACGTCACGCATGACCAGGCTGAGGCGATGGCGATTTCTGACAACATTATCATCATGAACAAGGGCGTCATCGCGCAGATGGGCTCCCCGGAGGAGATTTATCACCATCCCAAGAGCGAATTTGTTGCGGACTTTATCGGTGAGGTCAACTTCCTGACGGGTGAGCTGGTCGGCAGGGACGGCGGGAAGTGCACCGTGCGCATCAGCGGCCACGACGTGACGGTGGACAATCCCGACGGCTTTGACGTGGGCAAGACCTGCAAGCTCGTGCTGCGGCCTGAGGCGGGCATTCTCGCGGACGAGGGCGCGCTGCCGTGCAGGGTGGTGCTCTCCTGCTTCATGGGCGCGTACCAGAACTATCACGTGATGGTCGGCGATACGCTGGTGAAGCTGGCGGACTATTGCCCCGTGGGCCGTAAGGTCTATCGCGTCGGCGATACCGCATACCTGAGCTTCCGCGAGGGCTGCGTGCATATGCTGTAAAGCTGCTTCATACGGCGCGGAGCGAAGAAGGGTCAAGGGATGAAATCCCTTGCGGGGTTTGGGGCGGTGCCCCAAGCAGGTCTTAGGGCGGCAGCCCTAACGTATTCTATCGCGAAGCGGCAGAGAAAAGCAGTCAGGGAGCGAAGCGTTACCTGACGGTAAACAGTGGTATACCTGGCTTTACCTGATCAGCATGAGAATCCTTTATACATGAAGAGAGGCTGTCTCCTGGCGGAGGCAGCCTCTCTTTGCGTGCGTCTTGTGTATTATTTCTTCTGCCCGTAGTAGGCGTTCGGGCCATGCTTGCGCATGTAGTGCTTATTGACCACATGCTGCGGCGCGGGCGCGGCATTCGGGTTCACGATGCGCGTGAAGGCGGCCATCTTGGCGACCTCCTCGAGCACGACTGCGTGATACACCGCTTGCTTGGCGTTCTTGCCCCAGGCGAACGGGCCGTGGCTGTGGCAGATCACGCCCGGCACGGCGACCGGATCAAGCTGGCGCTTCGTGAATTCCTCGATGATGACGGTGCCGGTGTTCTTCTCGTAGTCCTCGTCCAGCTCCGCCGGCGTCAGATGGCGCGCGCAGGGGACGGGGCCGTAGAAGTAGTCGGCATGCGTGGTGCCGTAGCAGGGGATGTCCTCGCCGGCCTGCGCCCAGCCGACGGCATACGGGCTGTGCGTGTGCACAATGCCGCCAAGCTGCGGGAACGCTTTGTACAGCTCCAGGTGCGTCTTGGTATCCGAGGACGGATTGAGCTTGCCTTCGATGACCTTGTTGTCCAGGCTGACCACGACCAGATCCTCGGGCTTCAGATCCTCATAGCTCACGCCGGACGGCTTGATGACGACCAGCCCGCTCTCCCGGTCGATGCCCGAGACGTTGCCCCAGGTGTAGGTGACCAGGCCGCGGCGCGGCAGCTCCATGTTCGCGTCATAGACAACTTGCTTGAGTTGTTCCAGCATAGTATACCTCAATTGCAAAAGAATGTCGCGGGCGGCGCGTGCCGCCCGCAGTTGCTCCTGGTTTCATGCCTTCAGAAAGCTGTGCCAAAGCCCGCGCAGCGAAACGGCTTTTTTAGGGACGTTCGCAGGCGGAGCGGGCACAGCCCGCTTACTTCAGCTTCCAGGCGAGATCGGCGAGGAACAGATCCTGCTCCAGCTTCTCCACCGTGGTGTCCTTGGTGATGTGCACGTACTCGATGCCCATCATGTTCGCCCAGTCCTTCATCTGCTCGGCGGTCACGTCGTAGGAGAGCACGGTGTGATGCGCGCCGCCTGCGGTGATCCAGCACTCCAGACCGGTGGTCAGATCCGGCATCGCGCGCCACATGACGCGGGCGACCGGCAGGTTCGGCATCTCCATGATCGGCTTGACGCACTTGATGTCCTGGCAGATCAGGCGCAAACGGCCGCCCATGTCGATCAGGCTGACGACGATCGCGTCGCCCTCGCGGCCCTCGAACACCAGACGCGCCGGATCCTTCTCGTTCATGCCGATGCCCAGGTGATGCGTCTCAATGCGCGGCTTCGCGCTGGCCACGCTCGGGCAAACCTCGAGCATGTGCGCGCCCAGGCTGTACTCCTGGCCCGGAACGAGGTGATAGGTGTAGTCCTCCATGAAGGTGGTGCCGCCGGTCTGTCCCTCGGAGATCGCCTTGAGGATCGAGGTCATCGCGGAGACCTTCCAGTCGCCCTCGCCGCCGTAGCCGTAGCCCTCGGCCATCAGGTGCTGAGAAGCCAGGCCTGGCAGCTGCTCCATGCCGTAGAGATCCTGGAACGTGTTGGCGAACGCCTTGCAGCCCTCCGCGTCGAGCATCTTGCGGATGGCAATCTCCTCGCGCGCCTGATAGCGGATCGCATCGATGTTATCGGTGGCGATGTCGTACTTCTCGGTGTAGACCGCCATCATCGCGTCGATCTCTTCCTCGGTCACAGCGTTCATGACCTTGACCAGATCGCCGGTGGCCCAGGTGTTCACCTGCCAGCCCAGCTTGGTCTGCACCTCGACCTTGTCGCCTTCGGTGACGGCAACCTCGCGCATGTTGTCGCCAAAGCGCATGACCTTCAGGCTCTTGCTGAACGCCACGCCGACGGCGGCGCGCATCCAGCTGCCCAGACGCTTCTGAACGGCCTCGTCCTTCCAGTAGCCGGCGATGATCTTGCGCGGCATGCGCAGGCGCGCGGCGATGAAGCCGTGCTCGCGGTCGCCGTGCGCGGCCTGGTTCAGGTTCATGAAGTCCATGTCGATCTCTTCATTCGGGATCTCCAGGTTGTACTGCGTGGCGAAGTGGCAGTACGGCTTCTGCAGGCTGGCAAAGCCGTTGATCCACATCTTGCTGGGGGAGAAGGTGTGGCACCAGGTGATGATGCCGGCGCACTTCTCGTCGTAGTTCGCCTCGCGGACGATGTCGGTGATCTCCTTGTTGGTCTTCGCGGTGACCTTGTAGACCAGCTTGCAGGGCAGGTTGCCGGACGCATTGAGCGCGTCGGCCATCTCCGCAGCGCGGGCGGCGACGGTTTCAAGCACCTGCGGGCCGTAAAGGAACTGGCTGCCGACCACAAACCAGAATTCATACTGCTTCATGCTCATGGTGAATCTCTCCTTGCTGATGTTATTTCTGTGTGAATCCTTTCGCGCAGCTTCGGTCTCAGACACAAAGACGCGCTATTGGCACCGTACCGGTTACAGGTTGGCGATTGCGGCCTTCTGCGCGTCCAGGCAGGCGACGAACCGCTTGGTGTACGCCTCAAGACCCGCCGCATCGGCCGCGTCCGGGGCGACGGATACGCTCCTGGCATGGGCGAATACCTGATCATTTAAATACGCTTCCAGAGTCTGGTTTTCCTGCTTGTTCGCACGATAAGCGGCCAGCAGCGCCATACCCCACGGGCCGCCTTCGCCGGCGGTCTCCATGACGGAGATCGGGGTGTTCAGGCTGGCGGCGAGAATCGTCTGACCGGCGACCGGCGTCTTGAAATAGCCGCCGTGGCCGAGCAGGGAGTCGATCTTCACGTTCTCCCGGGCGAGGATGTCCATGCCCAGCTTGAGGCTGCTCATCGCGCCCGCGACGAGGCTGCGGGAGAAGTTCGCGAAGGTCAGCGCGGCGTCCGGCGTGCGCACCATCATCGGGCGGCCTTCGTTCAGGCCGACGACCGGCTCGCCGGAGAAGAGCGGCAGGTTGACCACGCCGCCGCAGTCCTTGTCACCCGAGAGCGCGGAGGTGAACAGTGCGGTGTAGATCTCGCCCATGGAAACATCCTTGCCCGCAGCCGCGCAGAAGCCCTTGAGCATGCCCGCCCAGGCGTTGATGTCGCTGGTGCAGTTGTTGCAGTGCACCATCGCGACGGGCTTGCCGGTGGGGGTGGTCACCATGTCGATTTCCGGATAGACCTTGCTCAGCGGCTTTTCCAGCACGACCATCGCGAACACGCTCGTGCCGGCGGAGACATTGCCCGTGCGCTCGGCGACGGCGTTGGTGGCGGTCATGCCGGTGCCGGCGTCACCCTCGGGCGGCGCGGCGAGCGCGCCGGATTCCAGCGCGCCGGTCGGGTCGAGCAGCTTCGCGCCCTCGGCCGTCAGGCAGCCCGCGTCCTCGCCCGCGTTCAGCACGGCGGGCAGGATATCCAGCAGCGTCCAGCCGTAGCCCTTGCCGGCGATGGCCTCGTCAAACAGGCTCACCATGCGCGCGTCATAGGTGCCGGTCCAGCTGTCGATGGGGAACATGCCGGAGGCCTCGCCTACGCCCATGACGTGCCTGCCGGTGAGCATGTAGTGCACGTGGCCGGCGAGCGTGGTCAGGCGGAAGAGATCCGGCAGGTGGCTTTCGCCGTTCAGGATGGCCTGATACAGGTGCGCGATGCTCCAGCGCTGCGGGATGTTGAAGTCAAACAGCTTGGTCAGCTCGTCGGCTGCCTCGGCGGTCATGGTGTTGCGCCAGGTGCGGAATTCGCACAGCTGCCTGCCGTCCTTGTCAAAGGCGAGGTAGCCGTGCATCATCGCAGAGACGCCCAGAGCAGCGAGCCGGGTCAGTTTCACGCCGTACCTGCTTTCCACATCGGCCTTGAGCGCAGCGAAGGCATCCTGAATGCCGGCCCAGACGTCGTCCATGTGGTAGGTCCACACGCCGTTTTCCAGACGGTTTTCCCAGGTGTGATCGCCGGAGGCGATGGGCGCGTGATCTTCGCCGATCAGCACGCACTTGATGCGCGTGGAGCCGAGCTCAAGGCCCAGCACCGCGCGGCCGGACTGAATGGTAGAGGCGATGTTGTTCATAATGACTCCTTCTTTTGCCCTAAAAATGACGGAAGGCCGGGCGAGCGCCGAAGCGTGCCGCGTCAGCCTCCCGCCATGAAAGGGATGATGCGTTATTCTTTCTTGTGCGGCGTACCCTTCTTCTTGAAGAGCTTGCCGTGCATGACGATCTGCTGCAGCGCCACGAAGAGCAGCACCAGCGCGCCGGTGATGATCTTGCCCCACCAGGAGGACAGCGTGCCGTTGAAGGTGATCAGGGACGGGATGACGGCCTTGAGCAGCACGCCGAAGAACGTGCCGATCATGTAGCCGACGCCGCCGGAGAGCAGCACGCCGCCGATGACCGCAGCGGAAATGACATCCAGCTCACCGCCCTGCAGCGCCAGGTTCCAGCCGGACTTGACGTACAGCGCGTAGGCGATGCCCGCCAGCGCAGAGCAGAAGCCGTTGAAGCCGTAGACCATCATCTTTGTCTTGTCCACCGGCAGGCCCATCAGGCGGGCGGACTGCTCGTTGCCGCCCACGGCGTAGACGTTGCGGCCAAAGCGGGTCTTCTGCAGGATGATGGTGCCGATGATGATCATGACGATGAACAGCACGACGTTCAGGTTGATGTAGGCGACGGGCTTGATCTTGACCCACTCGCCGCCGGAGTACTTCATGAAGTACAGCTTCCAGCCGGCCATCTTGTCGATCAGCTCGTTGTTGATGGAGATGGACTCGCGGCTGATGAGGGAGCACACGCCGCGCGCCAGGAACATGCCCGTCAGCGTCGCGACGAACGGCGGAATCTTGAGGTAGGTGACCAGCGCGCCCATGCCCAGACCCAGCAGCACGCCCACCAGGATGGCGAATGCCATGCACAGCACCGGATCAAGGCCCAGCACCGTGGTGCCGTAGGCGATGAACATGCCGGTGAGGGAGGCGACCGCCGCGACCGACAGGTCGATGCCGCCGGTGATGAGCACCATCGTCATGCCCACGGCGGAGATGCCGATGTAGGCATTGTCCACGAACAGCATCATGAACGTGCGCAGCTTGGCGAAGCCCTTGTCGCCGTACATGATGATGCCTGCGGCGTAGATGACCAGGAAGATGCCGATGGTGGCGAGCACCATGAGGTACTTCGGGTTGGTGACGAAGTTCACCAGCTTGTTGCTTTTCTTCTTATCCACGGAGCTCACCTACCTTCTGCCTGCGGGCCTGGCGCGTAGCCAGCCACTTGCCGACCGGCTCGGACTGGATGACGATGACGATCAGGATGATGACGGCCTTGAACGCCATGATGGATTCGGACGTGATGCCGAAGTAGTACACCAGCGTCGTGATGGTGCGGATGATGAGGGAGCCGATGATCGTGCCGACGAGCGAGAACTTGCCGCCGGTCATGCTCGTGCCGCCCAGAACGACGGCGAGAATCGCGTCCATCTCGTAGTTCACGCCCGCGTTATTGGAGTCGCAGGAGGAAATGCGGCTGGAATAGATCAGGCCTGCCACGCCGGAGAGGAAGCCGGTGAGGGTGTAGACGATCATGATGATCTTGTCGGACTTGAGGCCCGTGACGCGGCTGGCGTTCGGGTTGACGCCGACGGACTCGACGAAGGTGCCGAACGCGGTCTTGCGCACGAAGATCATGACCGCCGCACAGACGACGATGGTGATGACGATCGGGAACGGAAGGCCGAACATGCTGCCCTGACCGATGAAGCGGAACGGGGTATAGCCGGTGGTGAACTGCTTGCCGTTGGTGGCGATCTGCGCGATGCCGCGACCCGCCACCATCAGGATCAGGGTCGCGATGATCGGCTGTAGCTTGAACTTGCCGATCAGCACGCCGTTGAACAGGCCCATGGCCGTACAGATGAGCAGCGGAACGAGGATGACCAGAATGAACGGCTTGATGGTGTAGTCGCCCGGGGTGGGGTACAGCGTCACGTCCCAGCGCAGCAGCTTGAGGGCGAACGCGCCCGCCACGGCGACCAGGGCGCCGACGGAAATGTCCGTGCCGCCCAGCGCGATGACCATCGTCATGCCCATGGCGATGATGGTGATCTCCGCGCTGCGGTTCACGATGTCAATCAGCGAGCCGTAGAACATGCCGGTCGTCGCGTTGTACTCGATGTGGAAGAAGTTCGGCTCGAGAATGCCGGCGACCAGGAGGATCAGAAGCTCGGCGACGACCGCCCATGCGAGTTTGCTCTTAAAGATGGATTCCTTGCTCTTCTTCATGCGGTCTCACCGTCCTTTTCGCCTGCAATGATGCGCATGATGTCCGCCTGCGTGCAGTTCTCGCCGGACAGCTCGCCGGCCTTCTTGCCGTCGCGCATGACGATGATGCGGTTGGAGCAGCGGATGATCTCATCGAGCTCGGAGCTGATGAAGATGATGGACATGCCCTCCTCGCACATCTGCAGCATCAGGCGCTGGATTTCCGCCTTCGCGCCGACGTCGATGCCTCGGGTCGGCTCGTCGAGGATCAGCAGATCCGGCTCAGTCGCCATCCAGCGGGCGAGAATGACCTTCTGCTGGTTGCCGCCGGAGAGCTCCTTAATCTTCTTCTCCGCGTCCGGCGTGGCGATGGAGAGCATCTTGATGTACTTGTCCGCCAGCTCGTCCTGTTCCTTGCGGCTCATGGGCTTCATCATGCCGCGGCGGGCCTGCAGGGCCAGGGCGATGTTCTCGCGGATGGTCAGGTCGCCGATGATGCCGTCGCGCTTGCGGTCCTCCGGACAGAAGGCGATCTTGTGGTTGATGGCATCCATCGGCTCGCCGATCTTGACCGGGATGCCGGCAACCTTCAGGTCGCCGTTTTGCATCTTCGTCACGCCGAAGAGCATCTCGGCGGTCTCCGTGCGGCCGGAGCCGAGCAGGCCGGCAAAGCCTAGCAGCTCGCCCTGCTTCTGGTTGAAGGAGATGTCCTCCACCTTGCCGGGCACGCCGATGTGATCGGCATCGAGCATCATCTTGGCGTCCGGCTTCTGCGCGGCGCGCTTGAGGTCGAAGATCTCGTCCAGATCCTTGCCGATCATGCTGGAGACCAGCTCCAGCTTGGTGATCTCGTTTGCGTTGTACACGCCGATGAGGTGGCCGTTGCGCAGCACGGTCAGGCGGTCGCTCATCTCAAACACCTGATCCAGGAAGTGCGTGATGAAGATGATGCCCATGCCCTGGGCCTTCAGGTCACGCATGACGTCGAACAGACGCTTGACCTCCTCGTTGTCCAGGGAAGAGGTCGGCTCGTCAAGGATCAGCACCTTCGCGTCCACATCCACGGCGCGGGCGATGGAGACCATCTGCTGAATGGCGGTGGAATACTGGGAGAGGGGACGGGTGACGTCGATGTGAATCTTGAAGCGCTCAAGCAGCTCCTGAGAACGCCGGTTGATTTCCTTCCAATCGATCTGGCCGCGCCGGATGGGCTGGCGGCCGATGAAGATGTTTTCGGCGACGGACAGGTTGTCGCACAGGTTGATTTCCTGGAAAACGGTAGAAATGCCAAGATCCATGGCATTCTTGGGATCGGTGGGGCGGATTTCCTTGCCCTCAAGCTCAATTTTTCCCGCGTCCATCTTGTTGACGCCGGTCAGGCACTTGATCAGCGTGGACTTGCCCGCGCCGTTTTCGCCCAGCAGCGCGTGCACTTCGCCGCGTCTGAGCGAGAAATCCACGCCGTCGAGCGCCTTGACGCCCGGGAACTGGATTTCAATGCCCTTCATGGTCAGGATCACGTCTCGATCCAATGTTCATCATCCCTTCGAACCACTGAAGAAGCGGATGGGAGACAGGCTCCCATCCGCTGCAAGGGTTTAGTTACTATCCGTCAACGGTCAACGGATGGGGGTTTCTTAGTACTTGCGCTCAGCGATGACGTCGGCAGCCTTCACGGACAGCAGCTCGCCGGCCTCGTCATACGCGATGCCGCCCTCGGCGCAGAACACGCCCTCGGCCGGGTGCAGGAGCTCGCGGGTGCCTTCCTCGCCGGCTTCCAGCTTCTTGATCAGCTCGGCAACGGCGTCGCCGTACAGCGGGTTGCACTCGATGGTGGCGTTCATGTCGCCCGCAACGATGGCGTCAAACGCAGCCTTGACGGAGTCGCAGCCAACGATGATGATGTCCTTGCCCGGAACCTTGCCGGCGGCCTTGATGGCGTCGATGGCGCCCAGGGCCATGTCGTCGTTCTCCGCGAGGAGGACGTCGATGTCGTCATGCGCCTTCAGGAAGCTCTCCATGACGGCCTGGCCTTCAGCACGGGTGAAGTTGCCGGTCTGGGAAGCGATGACCTTGAAGTTCGGATGCGCGGCGAAGATCTCGTTGATGCCGGCGGTACGGTCGGTCGCAGCAGCGGCGCCGGTGGTGCCTTCCAGGATCACGACGTTGACGTCTTCGGTGGTGTTGAAGTAGTTGACGGTCCAGCGGGCCATGCGGCGGCCTTCCTCGACGAAGTCACCGCCGAACGCGCCGACGTAATCGATGGACTCCATGCAGTCGGGCATGCGGTCGATCAGCAGCAGCGGGATCTCCGCCTCGTTGACTTCCTTGAGGACCTCGTCCCAGCCGGTGGTCACAACGCCGGTGAAGAGGATGTAATCGACGCCCTGGGTGATGAAGTTACGCAGAGCCTTGACCTGATTCTCCTGCTTCTGCTGCGCGTCGTCATACACCATCGTCCAGCCTTCCTTCTCGGCCATGGCCTTCAGGCTGTCGGTGTTGGCGGTGCGCCAGTCGGACTCCTGGCCCACCTGGGAGAAGCCGATGGTCAGTGCGGAAGCGTTGGCGACGCAGCCGATCACGAGCACAAGGGCCAGAGCGAGGGTAAGGAACTTCTTCATAAGATTTGCCTCCTATTCTGTTTTGAGTTCCGTTCTGCAGCAGACAATACACCCTATCTGCCTTCTGATTGTTAGGATACCATATATTTGACAAATTGACAAGGGGAAAACTCTATTTGTCCGTGAGAAAATAATAGCCGGATGTGAAAAGAATTGTTGAATTGGGACAAGAACTCTTCTGGCAGACAAATGCGGCTGCGCTGCGCAAAACAGTCTGCCCGGCGTGCGCAAAGTATGCTATAATAGGAAACATCTTAATGCCATTTTGGAGGCGATAAGGCGATGAACATTGAACAGTGCGTTTCTTCCCTGAGCATGCCGCTGCCGGAGGATATCATGAAGCGCAAGTGGGCGGGCGACCTCGACGGCGCGGTGAAGGCGATTGACCTGCGTCTGCAGCAGCCCCTGCCTGAGATGCTGCGCGCGCGCCTGGTGTGCGAAAAGGAGCGCATCCGCCGCCTGCCCACGCAGTACCCGTATGACCGCGCGCAGGCGCTTGCCAAGCTGAGCGAGCTGATCGGTCAGGACGTGAGCGAGGCGGAGTTTGAGCGGCTGGAGCTTGCTGGCTGGGTGGACTTCATCTATATCGGCGGCGAAAAGCGCTACTTCGTGCGCTTCCACCGCAGCATGCTCAAGAACGGCGCGCTTGCGCACCTGACCGGACAGGCGAAGAACCCTGCGCATGCCTACCTGGATCCGATGATCGAAGAGATCATGGAGAAGGGCGAGGCCAAACGCCGCATCACGCTGAAGGCGAGTCTGTATGTTGACAAGGAAGCGTTTGTCCCCGGCGAGTATCTGGCGCACCTGCCGCTTCCGATTGAGGACGCGCAGCAGAGCGACGTGCGGCTGCTTGACGGCGACCCGGACGGCCTGGGCGATGCGCACGCGCAGGCGCGCACCATGTACTGGCGCAGGACGCTGGACGCGTGGCGCACGTTTGACGCGACGTACAGCTACGTCAGCCATATCCGCTATGCCGATCCGCTGGGCAGGCCCGCGCCCGACGCGCCGCTGTATCCTGCCTGCGCGGCGCCCTGCGAGGAGGATCTCGGCGAGCACGGCGCGTATATGCGCTTCACGCCGTACCTGCGCCAGCTGGCCGCGGAGATCACGGCGGGGGAGACGGGCGACGTGATGAAGGCGTGGCGGATTTACGAGTTCGTGACGACGAAGGTCACCTATTCCTTCGTGCGCGACTATTTCCAGCTGGACAATCAGGGCGAGTACTGCGCGGTGAATCTCAAGGGCGACTGCGGATTGCAGGCGCTGCTGTTCATCCTCCTGTGCCGGATCAGCGGGATTCCTGCGCGCTGGCAGAGCGGCATGTCCATCGACGAGCACTATGCAGGCAGCCACGACTGGGCGCAGTTCTACCTCCCGGGCTGGGGCTGGCTCTTCGCGGATCCCAGCTACGGCGGCAGCGCGTACCGCGCGGGCAGCGAAAAGCGCCACAGGTTCTACTTCGGCAACCTGGATCCCATGCGTATGGCGGCCAACCGCATGTATCAGGCGGAGCTGACGCCGCCCAAGACCCAGCTGCGCGTGGATCCGTTTGACAATCAGTCCGGCGAGATCGAGCGCATCGGCGCGCCGCTGCCCTTCACCATGCGCCAGCTGGATTGCGACGTGGCGCTTCTTGCATGCCAGAGGCTGTAATCAGTCATCGAGATTTGGCAGTGAATTGACCGAATGCTTGATAGAATTGACGATTATTCGGCATTGTTAGAAAATAAATTGACAAAAAAGTGAAATTACAACGCTGTACAGATTGCATTTTTGCCCAAAGTATGGTAATGTAGCACAATACTGGCAAATAAGCTGGGTGAATAACGAAAAGGGGGAACTCACATGAAGAAACTGATGGCGCTTGCGCTTTGCCTGGCCGTTGCGCTGAGCATGGCTGTGATGCCTGCCGCTGCGCAGGGCACGGCTTACCGCACGCTGTATTCCGGTGAATTCACTTCGCTCAACTATCTGACCACCGCGACGACCAACGAATTCGCGATGGCCGCCAATGTCATCGACACCCTGGTGGAGTACGACAAGTACGGCCAGGTTCAGCCGTCTCTGGCTGAAAGCTGGGAGTATGACGAGGAGAACCTGACCTACACCTTCAAGCTCCGTGAGGACGCGACCTGGGTGCGCGCCGACGGCACCGAGTATGCCAAGGTGACGGCCAACGACTTCGTCACCGCCGCGAAGTACATCCTGGATGCGAACAACGCCTCCTCGACCGCCAACATCTTCTACTCCGTCATCGCCGGCGCCGAGGCGTACTACCTGGGCACCAGCACCCCGGAGGAGGGCAAGGAGCCTTATCCGGTGATGGACTGGGACACCGTCGGCGTGAAGGCGCTGGATGACTACACCCTGCAGTACACGCTGGTCGAGCCGGTTCCCTACTTCCTGTCCATGGTGACCTATGTGTGCTTCATGCCGGTGAACGCGGATTTCCTCGCGGAGAAGGGCGCGGACTTCGGCGTGGCCACCAGCAACGAGAACATCCTGTACAACGGCGCCTATGTGCTCTCCACCTTCGAGCCGCAGCAGAAGCGCGTGTACACCAAGAACGCCTCCAACTGGGATGCGGACAACGTCCTGATTGAGACCATCGAGCAGACCTACAACAAGGAAGCGACCACCATCGCGCCGGAGCTGTACAAGCGCGGCGATATCGATCAGGCGGACATCGATTCGACCATCGCCGCCGAGTGGCTGGCGGACGAGACGACGGCCGATCTGATCCATCCGCTTCGTCAGACCGGCTTCTATACCTATTTCTACGCATTCAACTTCGACCCGAACTTCGATGCGGCGTACGAGCCGGAGAACTGGAAGCTCGCGGTCAACAACGAGAACTTCCGCCTGTCCATCGCCGCGGGCCTTGACCGCGTGAAGGCGATGCTCATCACCGATCCGGACAACCCGGAGGCGCTGATCTTCAACACCGTCACCCCGCCGGAGTTCGTCTCCATCGACGGCGTGGACTACACGGAGATGGGCGCGCTGGCGGAGATCACCGCCAAGGGCGTGGATACCTTCGACGAGGCGCTGGCCCTTGAGTACAAGGCCGCTGCCGTCAGCGAGCTGACCGCCGCGGGCGCGACCTTCCCGGTCAAGGTGCTCATGTGCTACAACCCGTCCTCCACCGGCTGGGCCGAGGAGTGCGTGGTGGTCGAGCAGCAGCTTGAGGCTCTGCTGGGCAGCGATTACATCGACGTGATCGTCGAGGCCGGCCCGTCCTCCGGCTTCCTCAAGGAGATCCGCCGCAGCGGCAAGTACGCGCTGCTCAAGTGCAACTGGGGCCCGGACTACGCCGATCCGAATACCTATACCGATCCGTTCTACGACGGCTCCTACAACTGGCCGGAGCTGGCGCAGGGATATAACGACGAGAACGGCCGCAGCCAATATTACAACCTGGTGGACGCCGCCCGTGCGATCACCAACGACCTGTCCGCCCGCTACGAGGCGTTTGCCGAGGCGGAGGCGTTCCTCATCAACAAGGCGTTCCTGATCCCGTTTGGCTACGGCACCGGCGGCTATGACGCTTCCCGCCTGAATCCGTTCGAGTCCCAGTTCGCGCCGTTCGGCATTTCCAGAGAGCGCTACAAGGGTCAGAGCGTGATGGAGAAGCCGATGAATACCGACGAGTACTTCGAGGCCTATGATCAGTGGGAAGAGGATCGCGCCGCGCTGGCGGGCAAGTAATCCGCTGATCCCATTTCCCTGTCTTTCGGTCGATTGCAATTCGCCCGGGCGGCGCCGTTGGCGCCGTCCGGGCTGTCGTTGCACATTGGCGGAATGGGTTTTTCTCCAGAATTCACTTTGGCGGCAGTCAAAATGAAGAAAAACCCATTGCGCGCGGTGCCGAAGAAGGCCGTGCTCATGCGAAAATGAAAAAGGTTGTGAAAAGAGCATGCTGAAATACTCCCTGAAGAGGCTGTCCTCCTCGTTTCTGACGCTGCTGATCATCATTTCGGTGGTCTTTGTTCTGCTGCGCCAGATGCCGATCGAGGGCTATTTTGATAATTTTGAGAAGGCGGACGAGGCGATGATCCAGGCCAAGCTCAACCAGCTGGGCCTCAACGATCCGATCCCCGTGCAGCTGCTCAACTTCTTCAAGGATTTGCTGCACGGCGACCTGGGCACCTCCGCGCGCTACAGCGTGGGCGCGCCGATTGCCGGCATCATCGCCAAGAAGGCGCCGCTGTCCATCAAGATGGGCGTGCTCTCCATGGCGCTGTCGCTGGTGCTGGGCATCCCGCTGGGTGCGGCGATGGCCAAGGGCAAGGGCAAATTCTGGGACAAGTTCGGCACGGTGTACATCGTGTTCATCAACGCGGTGCCTGCGGCGGTGTACTATATCTTTATCCAGCTCTACGGCACCAGCTTCCTGGGCATACCCATGCTCTTTGACGAGGCCAATCCGGTCACCTGGATCCTGCCGGTGTTCTCCATGTCGTTGGGCAATGTCGCCTACTACGCGATGTGGCTGCGCCGCTACATGGTGGACGAGCTGAACAAGGATTACGTCCGTCTGGCGCGCGCCAAGGGCGTATCCGGCAAGAACATCATGATGAAGCACGTGCTGCGCAACGCGTTTGTGCCGATGATCCAGTACATCCCGACCTCGCTGCTCTACACCGTCTGCGGCTCCATCTACATCGAATCGCTCTATTCCATCCCGGGCATGGGCGGCCTGCTGGTGGACGTCATCGGCCGTCAGGACAATCCGATGGTTCAGGCCATCGTCATGATTTACAGCTGTATCGGCATCGTCGGCCTGCTGCTGGGCGACCTGCTCATGGGCCTGATTGATCCGCGCATCAGCTTTGTGAAGAAGGAAGGTGCGCGCTGATATGCTGAGCATCAAGGAAAACAAGAGCAAAAAGCTGGAGGCTGCCCTCAGCGCGCAGCTTGAGCAGGAGCTTGACGCGGCGTGCGCGCTTGACGAGGACGCCCTGTTTGAGGTAGCGGAGTACGACGAGACGGCGGGCGAGAAGACCGGCTATTCCAATTACTCCTACTGGCGCTCCACGCTGCAGGTGTTTCTCAAAAACAAGGTGGCGGTCGTCCTGCTGTTCGTGCTGGCGGGCCTGCTGCTGTTCACGTTCATTCAGCCCTATCTGCCGGGCCAGTACCCGGCCAACCAGATCAACAACAACCCGCAGACCGGCAAGCAGCTCTCCAATCTCTCGCCGAGCCTGACGACCGTGCTGATCACCGCGCCGGAAGGGACGGTGCTCAGCGCTGCGCCTGTCAAGGGCAGCGAGGGCTGGTACGCGGTGAACAACGTGCTGGAAACCCTGCAGGCCCGCACGAAGTTCACCCTCATCGAGTACGGCGAAACGTGGTGCAAGATCGAATACAAGGGGAAGACCGGCTACGTCAAGAACAACTTCCAGACCAAGCTGAAGCTGCCGGACGATCCGACGGCCACGCCGTACGAGAGCCGCTCCAACTTCAAATTGGAGATGTACATGGAGCCGCAGGACTACACCAACAACGGCACCGCGCTGTATGTGGAGGAAAGCCAGCTGGCCCTTCATGAGGACGGCACAGCGACCACCGCCAGAGAGGCGGAGCTGCGCGTGCTGCCCAGTGAGCACGCCTTCTGGTTCGGCACCAACAACATCGGTCAGGACCTCTGGGCCCGCGTCTGGAGCGGCACCCGCACGAGCCTGCTGATCGGCTTCATCGTCGCGCTGGTGGAGGCGCTCGTCGGCATTACCGTTGGCGTGCTGTGGGGCTATGTGCGCAGCCTTGACCGCATCCTCACCGAGATCTACAACGTGGTGGACAACATTCCCCAGACGATCATCCTGATCCTGATTTCCTACATCATGCGTCCGGGCTTCGGCACGCTGGTCTGAGGACGCTGATTTTCGCCATGTGTCTGACCGGCTGGCTGGGCATGGCGCGCTTCATCCGCAACCAGATCGTCATCATCCGCGACCGCGACTACAACCTTGCCTCCCGCTGCCTGGGCACGGGCACGACGCGCATCATCATGAAGAACCTGCTGCCGTATCTGGTCTCGGTCATCATGCTGCGCCTGGCGCTGTCCATCCCCGGCGCGATCGGCAACGAGGTGTTCATCACCTATATCGGCCTGGGCCTGCCGGTGGACATGCCGTCCCTGGGCAACCTGATCAACGAGGGCCGCAAGCTCGTCACCTCCGAGACGCTGCGCTACCAGCTCATCTTCCCGGCGATTGTGCTGTCCGTCGTGACCATTTCCTTCTACATCATCGGCAATGCCTTTGCGGACGCCGCCGATCCCAAGAACCACATGTACAAGTCCTGAGGAGGCTGAAGCGATATGGAAGAAAGAGAGACCGTCCTTTCGGTCCGCGATCTCAACATCAAATTCAGCCTGCGCGGCCGCACGCTGCACGCCATCCGCGACGTGTCGCTGGACCTGTACAAGGGCGAAAGCCTGGCGATCGTCGGCGAGTCCGGCTCCGGCAAGTCCGTCTTCGTCAAGAGCTTCATGGGCCTGCTGGACGCGAACGGCTGGGTGGACAGCGGCGAGATTCTCTATGGCGGCGAGGATCTGACGAAGTACAGCACAGAAAAGCAGTGGCTGAAGGTGCGCGGCAAGGAGATCGCCATGGTCCTGCAGGACCCGATGACGAGCCTCAACCCGCTCAAGACCATCGGCGCGCAGATCATGGAGGCCGTCGAGCTGCACCAGAACCTGCGCGGCGAGGCTGCGCGCAGGGAGATGCTCTCCGTGCTCACCGACGTGGGCATCAGCGAGCCGGAGCGCCGCGCCAAACAGTATCCGCATGAGTTCTCCGGCGGCATGCGCCAGCGCGTGGTCATCGCCATCGCCGTGGCCTGCCGCCCCAAGATCCTCATCTGCGACGAGCCGACGACCGCGCTGGATGTGACCATTCAGGCGCAGATCCTCAGCCTGATCCGCAGCCTGAAGAGCAAGTACGACCTGACCACCGTCTACATCACGCACGACCTGGGCGTCGTCGCCAACGTGGCGGACCGCATTGCGGTCATGTACGCGGGCGACATCGTGGAGATCGGCCTGTGCGAGGAGGTCTTCTATCAGCCCAAGCATCCGTATACCTGGGCGCTGCTCAGCTCCCTGCCGCAGCTGGGCGTGAAGGGCGAGCCGCTGTATTCCATTCACGGCACGCCGCCCAATCTCTTTGGCGAGGTGAAGGGCGACGCGTTTGCCCCGCGCAATCCGCGGGCGCTGAAGATCGACTTCGTGAAGCGTCCGCCGTATTTCGAGGTTTCTCCGACGCACAAAGCGCGCACCTGGCTGCTGGACCCGCGCGCCCCGAAGATCGAGCCGCCGGAGGCTGTCCGCAAGCTGGCAACGGAAGGAGTGAAGGGCTATGCCTGAAAACAGAGAGGTCCTTCTTTCGGTCAGGGACATGTCCGTCTGCTTTGGCAAGGGCAGGAACCTGTTCAAGGCTGTCGACAAGGTGAGCTTTGACATCTTCAAGGGCGAGACGTTCGGTCTGGTCGGCGAGTCCGGCTCCGGCAAGACGACGATCGGGCGCGCAATCATCCGCATCAACCCGACGACCTCCGGCGAGATTCTCTTCAAGGGCCAGAAGATCAACGGCAAGATCAGCAAGGAGCTCGACCGCCGCGTCACCCGCGAGATCCAGATGATCTTCCAGGATCCGATGGCGTCCCTGAACGAGCGCGCGAAGGTCGATTACATCGTCTCCGAGGGCCTTCTCAATGGCAGGAAGCTGCCGGAGGCGGAGCGCAAGGCGCGCGTGGAGAAGGCGCTGAGCGAGGTCGGTCTGCTGCCGGAATTCGCCAGCCGCTTCCCGCACGAGTTCTCGGGCGGCCAGCGCCAGCGCATCGGCGTAGCCCGCGCGCTCATCATGCAGCCGGACTTCATCATCGCGGATGAACCGATTTCCGCGCTGGATGTGTCCATCCGCGCGCAGGTGCTCAACCTGCTCAGCGAGCTGCAGAAGGAGCGCGGCCTGACCTATCTGTTCATCTCGCACGACCTGTCGGTCATGCGCTTCATCTGCGACCGGATCGCGGTCATCCACAAGGGCGTGCTGGTGGAGCTGGCCGAGACGGAGAAGCTCTTCGCGCATCCGCTGCATCCGTACACCCGTGCGCTGCTCTCGGCCATTCCGCTGCCGGACCCGGCCCGCGAGAAGAACAAGAAGCTCGAGGTCTACGACCCCACGCAGCACGACTACACCGTGGACAAGCCGTCCTGGGTGGAGATCGAGGAGGGCCACATGGTCTGGGGCAATGAAAAGGAACTCAGCCGGTATCGTGACATGCTCAAGACGTAATGTCAGGGAGCTGCCGTTTTGACAGCGGCAGCTCTTTTGGTTGAGTTTGCCTGAGGGAGCTAAAGCTGATTATAGGGATCCAGTGTTTGAAGACGCATTGAATAAATTCGATGCTTCAGGGGAGACGCGCTCCGCTGGGGCCAGAAGGGTCGGGGAGGGTTTCGAT
>CAMFCQ010000023.1 GCA_945948915.1 uncultured Clostridia bacterium
AGCGTTACCTGACGGCCGGTTATTGCATGGCCGATTTTATTTGAGAGTAGTATTAGCACTTGGCTGTTTCTATTTGAAAACAGTATGACATACAGAAAAGGCATCCGGCCATCAGCGGCCGAATGCCTTTATACTTTGGGGAAAGCGGTTCCTTCAGGGATTATTCCTTCTCTGCCGGGCGGAACAGCTCCGTCTCGTAGTAGACGCCGTCGCGCCAGAAGGTCATCGTCGCACTCTCGCCCGGGAGAAGATTGCCGCGGGCCTTGCGCAGCGTCGCATCGCCGAGGATCGTGATCTCGCCAATGCCGACGATCACGTCGCCAGGCTCGATGCCGGCGTCCGACATGGGTGAGAAGTCCGCAACCTTCTTAACCCACGCACCCTGCGGGAGATTGTAGCAGGACTGATAGACGGGCAGAACATAGTGCGTCGTCACGCCCATGTCCCAGTCGGAATTGGCAAGCTCTTCGCTGCTGATGCTGATGGGCAGCGTGTGGATCAGACTGTCGCCTACGCCGTAGTCAATGCCCACAAAGACCAGCTGATCGTCATCGACGGACACCTTCCTGCCGCCCACGCGATACCAGCTGACGGCGGCCTGTGCGCTGGAGAAGAAGATCTGGTCGCTGACCTGGAAGTGATGCGGCGTGTAGACGCCGGAAGTGCCATCGTCATTCAGACCGGGGAAGATGAGGTTGCCGTCCTCATCCTCAATCCAGCCGTCTTCGCCGCTGTCGCTGCTGCCGTCGTCCGCGTCCTCCGGCTCCCAGAAGTCGGAATAGTTGCGGCCGTCGGCAATGGAGATATCGGAGATGGAATAGACGCGTTCAATCTCCTCGGCGAAGGTTTCCTTCATGTCGGCGGGAGAGCCGTCGCGGAAATAGGGGATGATCTTCAGGCCGAACGAGGTGAGACGCTTGCCGGAGTTGTTGCGCACGGAGACCTGAATGCTGCCGAAGTAGCCGTACGAGGTAATCGCCGCTTTCTGGATATACAGCGGCTGCTCGCGATTGTTCAGGTACTTGATCTCCTTGCTGCTGCCTACGCGCGCGAGCACGCGGTCGTCAAAGAGCGTCGCCTGGGTCTGCGGATCGGCCTCGCCAGTGGCGGGCAGACCGTTGTCCTGCTGGAAGACCCTGATGATCTCCGCGGTGGAATCGGTGTAGCGCGTATTGTTGTTTTCCTTTTTGAAATAGCCCAGCTCGTACAGGCGCAGCTTGAGCCGACGCACGGCCTCGCTGCTGTCGCCGGGGCGCAGCGTGCCGTATTGAGCCAGCTCTTCGGCGCTGTACTCAAACGGCTCGGCGCGCTGAATGTCGTTGATGGGATCGCAGGAGAGCACGGGGTATTTATCGAGCACCGTCTCGGCGTCCACCTCCACCAGGGTCGCAGGCTTGAGCTGGCGAATGTATTCGGCAAGCATGTAGCCCTCCATGCCGGTATCCTTGACGACGATGTGCAGCCAGCGTTCGCCATCCGATTCGACCTCGCCCAGGATGCGCAGGCGCTCTCCGGAGAGGAGCTGCGCCAGCCGCGTGCCTCCGGGCTTGCGGCGGATGTTCGCGTTCTTTTCCGTGCGGCCGACGCCCTCTTCCTCATAGAAGATTTCGCCGATCACATAGGAACCGTTCGGTGTGGCCGTCGGCTCGGGCGAGGGCGTGGGGGTCGGCGTGGGTACGGGCGTCGGGGTTGGCACGGGGGTTGGCGTGGGTACCGGCGTCGGCGAAGGCGTGGGGGTCGGCGTGGGCACTGGTTCGAGCAGGTTCATCATGATGTAGCCGGTCTTGCCGGTTTTGACGACCCGGACATAGGCCCAGGCGTTCTCCCCGATGCCGGTGCGGTCGAGCACCTCCACCTGTGTGCCGGACTTGAGGGTCTCGCGGATATCGCTCTTTTTATCGGGCTCCTTGCGCATGTTGGCTTTCTTGGCTGTCTGCAGGATGCCGCTGCCGGCCGTCTCGCTTTCCGCGAGCGCATAGCCTTGCATCGGGTCGGACGCAGGAACAAGGAGCAGCGCGCAGGCTGTGAGCACAGCGGCGCAGAGTCTTGTTGGTGTATTCATGGGATCCTTTCAGCGCGTGATGCGCACAGAGATGTCGATAGGTTTGCCATCACGATATGGTTATGAGTATTATACCAGTTTTGAAAATGATCGGCAACCGCTTTTTGCAATCCGCAGCTTTGCGCGGCGGCTGATGTCGAATGAAGGCACAAAAACGGGGCTGCCGTGCAGACAGCCCCTTATTGGGGAAGTTGATGAAGGCGCGCGCTTTATCGCAGGAACATCCTCAGCAGCCTATCCTTCAGCGGAGAATAGGGCATGTAGCGCACCGGCAGATCCATCCAGGTTGACTTGCTGACAATGCTCTTCTCGTGGCTGAAGGTGTCAAAGCTCCTCTTGCCATGATAGCTGCCCATGCCGCTGTGGCCTACGCCGCCGAAGCCCATGCGGCTGGTGGCGAGGTGGATGATGGTGTCGTTGATGCAGCCGCCGCCGAAGGGCACGCTGCGCAGGAAGCGCTCCTGTGTCCGTTTGTCCTCGGAGAAGAGGTACAGCGCCAGCGGATGCTCGCGGCTGTTGATGAAATCAACGGCTTCGTCGAGGGTATCGTAGGCGATGACCGGGAGCACCGGGCCGAAGATTTCCTCCTGCATGACGGCGTCCTCAGCCGTCACGCCGCAAAGAACCGTCGGCGCAATGCGCAGCGTGTCGGGATCGCCTTGCCCGCCCAACACGACCTTCGCTGGATCGATCAGCCCCATGACGCTGTCATAGTGCTTGCGGTTGATCATGTGGACGTATTTGTCATTGACCAGCGCGTTTTCGCCGACCATGGCTGCGATGTGCTTGCGCAGCAGGACGAGGAATTCATCCTTGACCTTTCGGTCGATGAGCAGGTAATCCGGCGCCACGCAGGTCTGACCGCAGTTGAGCAGCTTGCCGAAGGCGATGCGCTTGGCCGCCAGGTCGAGCTTTGCGGTGGCATCGACGACGCACGGGCTCTTGCCGCCCAGCTCGAGCGAGACGGGCGTGAGATGCTCGGCGGCCTTGCGCATGACCTCCCTGCCGACGGTGACGCCGCCGGTGAAGAAGATGTAGTCAAACCGCTGCTCAAGCAGCGCCTGGTTTTCCTTGCGGCCACCCTCGACGACGGCGACGTATTCCGGCGGGAAGCACGCGGTGATGATCTCACGGATGACGGCGGACGTGGCTGGCGCGTAGGCGGAGGGCTTGAGCAGCACGCAGTTGCCCGCAGCCAGCGCGCCGATGAGCGGCTCCATCGTCAGCATGAAGGGATAGTTCCACGGGGACATGACCAGCACCACGCCGTAGGGATTGTGCACGGTGAAGCTGCGCGCGTGGAAATGCGCCAGCGGCGTGAGCACGGGATGCCTGCGCGCCCAGCGGTCAATGTGGGAGAGAGCGTAGGACAGCTCGGAGAGCGTCATGCCGACCTCGCACATGTAGCTTTCAGACGGCGATTTGCCCAGATCCTGCGCGAGCGCGGCGTTGATCTGCGCTTCGTGGGAAAGAATGGCTGCGCGCAGACGGCGCAGCGCGTCCTTGCGGAAGGCGATGTCCAGCGTCTCTCCCTGGGCGAAATACGCGCGCTGGGCGGCGACGGTGCTTTCGATGCTCATCAGGCTTCCTCCTTGCGCATCAGTTCGAAATAGACGGTTTCCAGCTCCATTTGATCCATCAGCATGGGGACGGGGTAGAGCGGATTGCTCTCCCTGTCGGCGCGGCGGGCCATCTGAGGAATGTCTTCTTCACGGATCTGGGAAAACCCTGTCGGCAGACCGAAGGATTCGTTCCTCTCTTCGATCCAGCTGATGAAGTGCTCCGCGGCGGTCTGATCGTCGTTTCAGGCGGCACAAGCCCCGCGACTGCCGCCAGACGCGCGAGCCTGGCGGTGCAGGACGCGCCGTAGCGGCGCAGCATGTGCGGCAGGATGACGGCGTTGGCCAGACCGTGCGCGATGCCGTACTGGCCGCCCAGGGAGTGCGCGATGCCGTGCACATAGCCGACGTAGGAGCGGGCGAAGGCGATACCCGCGCAGTACGCGGCGCGCAGCATGTGCTGCCTTGCCTCCAGATTGCCGCCGTCCAGATAAACGGCCTGCAGGTTTCCGGCGATGAGTGCAACGGCCTCCTCGGCCATGGCGCGGGTCAGCCTGTTGGTGCTGCGGCCGATGTACGCCTCTACCGCATGGGTCAGCGCGTCCAGGCCGGTGGTCGCGGTGATCTGCGGCGGCAGGCCGAGGGTCAGCTCTGCGTCGAGCACGGCGTAATCCGGGATCAGCGCAAAGTCGTTGATCGGGTACTTGTAGTGCGTCTCGCTGTCGGTGATGACGGCGGCCAGCGTCGTCTCGCTGCCGGTGCCGGCGGTGGTGGGCACGGCGATCATCAGCGGCGTTTTGCGCAGGATGCGCAGCAGGCCGCGCATCTTCTGCACGGGCTTGTTCGGGCGGGCAATGCGCGCGCCGACGACCTTGGCGCAGTCCATCGCAGAGCCTCCGCCCACGGCGATGATGGCCTGCGCTTTGCCTTCGATGTACAGCGCGCGCGCCTCTTCGACGTTGGCGATGGTCGGGTTGGGCATGCGCTGCTCATAGACGGCGCAGGCGATGTGCGCACGTTCAAGCGATTCCTCGAGCGCGGCGGTCAGGCCCAGGCTGCGTACGCCCGCGTCCGCGACGAGCAGGATGGAGGAAATCTGCTTGTCCTCAAGCAGCGGCACGATCTCCCGAAGGTGGTCAAGCAGCTTGGGCTGGCGGTAGGGCAGCACCGGCAGGGCGGTGCGGAAGACGAGCTGATAAGCGCGGCAGTACAGGCGCTTGATGGCTTTCATGAATGAACATCCCTCTCATGGATCAATTGATCAAGCATATGCAGCAATATACGATACCACGATTGGAATAATAAGTCAAATAAATTAACTAAAAAGTTTTATATAAAATTTCGGCAAAAAAGCCGGAACCGCGATAGGCTCCGGCGAAGAAATCAGGCGCGCACGCTGCGCAGATAGCGGAGGGTGAAGACGACGGCCAGGATGGTGCCCAGCGCCCAGCCCACAGGCCAGGAGCACCAGATGCCGACGCTGCCCATCAGGGCGGAGAAGACGATGCACAGGCCCACGCGCAGCACCAGATCGGTGAACGTGTCGATCATGAACGCGGCCATCTGGCCCGCGCCGCGCAGCACGCCGTCGAGCACCAGCTTGATGCACACGACGACATAGAACGGGGAGACGATGCGCAGGAACTGCACGCCGGTGCGCATGGCCTCGCCGCTGACCTCGCCGTCCATGAACAGGCTGATGGGCAGCGTGGGGATGCCGAAGTACAGCAGGATGACCGGAACGCACAGCGCAAGACTCATCAGGATGCCGGCCCGCATGCCGGGCGCGATGCGCTCGTGCTTGCCCGCGCCGATGTTCTGGGAGACGTAGTTGCTCACGCCGGTGCCCAGCTGGGTAAAGCTGGTGATGATCAGGTTGTTGAGCTTGATGGCGGCGGCATAGCCGGCGATCACAGCCGGGCCGTAGCTGTTGATGACGGCCTGGATGATGATGTTGCCCACGGAGACGAAGCTCTGCTGCGCGGTGCTGGGCAGGGCAATGAAGACGACCTGACGCAGCAGCGGGAAGGAAAACCGGCGCGGCGCGGCGGCGTCCCTGGGCAGCGTGCGCAGGCGGCGCAGCACGGCGAGGACAGCCAGCACGCAGCTGACGCCCTGGCACAGGAACGTCGCCCAGGCGACGCCGGCCACGCCCATGTGAAAGCCCGCGACAAAGAGGATGTTGACCAGAATGTTGACGGTGGAGGAGCAGGCCAGGAAGAGGAACGGCGTGCGGGAGTCGCCCATGGCGGAGAAGATGCCGGTGGAAACGTTGTAGTAGAAGAGGAACGGCAGGCCGAGGAAGTAGATGTTCAGGTAGAGCCGGCAGTCGGCCATGAGCTGATCGGGCGTGTTGATGAGGGCGAGCAGCCTTGTGCACAGCAGCAGGCCCAGCGTCATGAGGACGGCGCAGAGCACGCCCACGGCGATGAACACGGTGGACACGGCGGTCTTGAGGTCCGCGTACTTCTTCGCGCCGAAGAGGCGGGAGATGATGATGGAGCAGCCGACGCTGCTGCCCATGGCGAAGGCGATGAAGATCAGCGTGATCTCGTACGCATTGCCGACGGCGGCCAGCGCGTTTTCACCGATCCAGCGGCCGGCGACGAGGCTGTCCGCGATGTTGTAAAGCTGCTGAAAGATGACGCTGCCCAGCAGGGGCAGGGAAAATTTGAGCAGAACGGTCTGCGGATTGCCGACCGTCAGATCCTTATTCATACAGAGCGCTCCTTTTCAAAATATGCGGTGAGATTATACCACCGCGTCGGGAAAGGAATCAAGCGGAAGTTGGCAGCGCCGGACGAATATGGTATAATGGAACAAAAGAATCGGAACGGGAGGAAACAGGATGATGATGCTCAAGCGCGCGGCTGCTGTGCTGCTGGCCCTGATCGTGCTGATGCTTGCGCCAGCAGCGCTGGCGAAGACGATCACCGTGGACGCGGCGGATTACGACGTGGAGAAGGGCGGCCGCTATGACACGATGGAGGAGGTGGCGATCTACCTCACCTTCTTTGAGGAGCTGCCGGACAACTACCTCACCAAGAAGGAGGCGCAGGCGCTCGGCTGGGACAACAGGAAGGGCAACCTGTGGAAGGTGGCCGAGGGCTGCTCCATCGGCGGCGACCGGTTTGGCAACTATGAGGGGCTGCTGCCGGACGCGAAGGGCCGCAAGTGGACCGAGTGCGACATCGGCTTTGACGGCGGCTACCGAAACGGTAAGCGCGTCGTGTTTTCAAACGACGGCCTGATCTACTACACGGATGACCATTACGCCTCCTTTGACGAAATCGAGGTCATCTGGACGGATACGGAGGACAGCTTCCTCTCCGGCGAGGAATTGAAGGCGTTTGTCGAGTGGCTGTTTGAGGAGTGAGCGGGATGAAGACGATTAAGTTGGACGTGACGAACATCAGCACGGTGAAGGCGCTGCACGTGTACCTGGCCTATGCGCTGGATCTGCCTTCCTACTATGGAAAGAATCTGGACGCGCTGCACGACGTGCTGTGCGAAATCTGCGAACAGACGCGCATCGTGCTGGCCGGAGAGCCGGCGAGCGAGGAGATGGCGGCGTATCTGCCGCGTCTTGCCCGGGTGCTGGAGGATGCGGCGCAGGAGAACCCGGCGCTGCACCTGGAGCAGGCTTGAGGCACAAAACTGACATTTGGGTACGCGGTCTGTATCACTTGGCGAGAATCCCTTGCGGCGGCCAATGGTGTGTGGTAAGCTTTCATCATCCCAAGCAGCAAGGAACCATCGGGAAAGGATGATCGGCATGATGGAAACGCTCAAATGGAAAGTGATTGCACTGCTGGTTCGCATGAACGTTCTGGCGGTGGTGCCGGTGAGGGCAAACAGCGGCTACGGCATGCGCCGGTAACACTGTGCAGATAGAGTGTATATGAATGGAAAGAGGCTCCCCGGGCGGGAGCCTCTTTTGCATGTGCAGCGAAAGGTCTGCGCTCAAATCAATTCGAACTATGCGGAAATCCTCGTCAGGTAACGCTTCGCTCCCTGACTGCTTTTTTGATCGCTTTGTGATGAGGGTACGTTGGGGGATGTCATCCCCCCAACCCCCTGGCCTGAGGGACGCAGTCCCTCAGACTCCCTTCTTCGCTTCGCGTGCTCAAAAGCCATGTGGGAATCAGTCCGTCAGCTGCGCGTACGCTCCGCCTGTGATGCGGCAAAGCTCGTCTGGCGGGAGCTCCGCCTGCGCGCCGATTTTGCCGGCGGAGACGCAGATGGTGTCAAAGAGCTGGGCGGTTTCGTCAATGAACGTGGGGAAGGCCTTCTTCATGCCGATGGGGCTGCATCCCCCGTGCACATAGCCGGTGGTCGGCAGCAGGAGCTTCTGGGGAATCATCTCCACGGACTTTTCACCGCAGGCCTGCGCGGCGCGCTTGAGGCTGAGCGTCGCGTTCACCGGGATGACGAAGACGAAGAACTGGCGGCTCTTGCCCTGCGTGACGAGCGTCTTGAAGACGGCCTGCGGATCCTGCCCCAGCTGGCGGGCGACGGACACGCCGTCGATGCCCTGATCGGGATCGTAGTAGTGAACGCTATGGGGAACGCCTTCCCTTTCGAGAATGCGCATGACGTTGGTTTTGGCGGCATCTGCCATGGGAATCCCTTCCTTTCTGAATACCCAGCATTGTAGCACAGAAGCGCTGAAAAGGAAAGAACCGCCGCCATTTTGGGAAAACTGCATTGAACCGGAGGAAAAAACATGGTATACTGTTATCAAACATCAAGCGAAAGACGCGCTCAAACCGGAAGGAAGGGACGAAATCATGATTCATCGCAATCCTCTGATCAGCGACAAGCCCGGCAAGAAGTTCATCACCATGGGTGAAATCATGCTGCGCCTGACCCCGCCGAACTATGAAAAGCTCCGCATGGCGTCGAGCTTTGAAGCCAGCTACGGCGGCTCAGAGGCGAATATCGCGCTGGCCCTGGCCAACCTGGGTATTGATTCCACGTTTTTCTCCGTCGTGCCGAACAACTCGATCGGCAAGAGCGCTATCCGCATGCTGCGCTCCAACGACGTGCACTGCACCCCGGTGATTCTCTCTTCCCCGGAGGAGACGCCGAGCCATCGCCTGGGCACCTATTACCTGGAGACCGGCTACGGCATCCGCCCCAGCAAGGTCATCTATGACCGCAAGCACAGCGCGCTGACGGAATACGATTTCTCCGGCGTGGATCTGCATGCGCTGCTGGAGGGCTTTGACTGGCTGCATCTGTCCGGTATCACCCCGGCCATCGGCGGCAACTGCCCGCAGCTGATTCTGGATATGCTCAAGACCGCCAAGGAGCTGGGCCTGACCGTCTCCTTTGACGGCAACTTCCGCTCCAAGCTCTGGTCCTGGGAGGAGGCCCGCGATTACTGCACGATGTGCCTGCCGTACGTCGATGTGCTGCTGGGCATCGAGCCGTATCACCTGTGGAAGGACGAGGAGGATCACAGCAAGGGCGACTGGAAGGACGGCGTGCCGCTGCAGCCGACCTACGAGCAGCAGGACGAGATCTTCCAGCACTTTGTGGAGCGGTATCCGAACCTCAAGTGCATTGCGCGCCATGTGCGCTATGCGCACTCCGGCTCGGAGAACAGCCTCAAGGCGTTCATGTGGTATGAGGGCCATACGTTCGAAAGCCGCATGTTCACCTTCAATATCCTCGACCGCGTGGGCGGCGGCGACGCGTTCGCCAGCGGCCTGATCTACGCGATGTTCCACGACTACAAGCCGATGGACATGGTGAACTTCGCGGTTGCCTCGAGCGTCATCAAGCACACCATCCATGGCGATGCGAACATCACGGACGATGTGCAGAGCATCAAGAACCTGATGAACATGAATTACGACATCAAGAGATAAGCGACCCTGCTCGCTTCGGGCGGGATTTGAGGGCTGCCGCGTAGCAGCCCTCTTTGCGCGCATGGCGTTCAGACGGGCGGGCGTGCCGATGGGCCTGCCGGTGATGAGCGAGTACGAGCGCTTTGTGACCGACGCGCAGGCGGTCGCTGCGGCCAGGCAGGCGCTTGCGGCTGCGGCGCGGGCATAAGAGTCTACCTGAACAATTCCTGTGCTTTGACAGGATGAATGGACAGATCAAGGAGGAAGAAACATGGAATTGAGCTATCCTGTGCGCGTGGCGATCTGCGGCCTGGGCAGCCGCGGCAAGGATACCTACGCGCCGATGAGCGAGGTGCTCTCCGGGCAGATGGAGATTGTCGCCGTCGCCGAGCCGGTTGAGGAGAAGCGCGAGTACGTCCGCAGGCGCTATCACGTCCCGGCGGACATGTGCTTTGAGACGGGTGAGGAGATGTTTGCGCGCGAGCGGCTGGCGGATGTGGCGTTCATCTGCACGCAGGACGCCATGCACGTGCGCCATGCGGTGGCGGCGCTTCGCAAGGGCTATCACCTGCTGCTGGAAAAGCCGATTGCCACGTCGCAGGCGGATGTGGAGGAGATCGAGCGGACGGCGAGGGAGATGGGCCGCAGCGTGGTCGTCTGCCATGTGCTGCGCTACGCGCCGTTCTTTGAGCAGATCTTCGAGGCCATCGCACACGGCGAAGTGGGCGAGGTCATGTGCATCCAGGCGCTGGAGAACGTGGGCTACTGGCATCAGGCGCACAGCTTCGTGCGCGGCAACTGGCGCAACGAAGAGGAATCGACGTTCATGCTGCTGGCCAAGTGCTGCCATGATCTGGATTACCTCGTCTGGCTGACGGGCCAGCGCTGCGCGCGGGTGTCCTCTTTCGGCAGCCTGCGCCACTTCCGGCCGGAGTGCGCGCCTGAGGGCGCGGCGCCGCGCTGCACGGCGGGCTGCAGGGCCAAGGAAGGCTGCCCCTACGACGCGGAGAAGATCTACCTCACGAATGAAAAGACGGGCATTCTGCGCGGCAACACGGGCTGGCCGTGCAACATCCTGGCACAGGAGCCGACGGAGGAGAAGATCCGCGCGGCGATCGAGACCGGGCCGTACGGCCGCTGCGTCTATGCCTGCGACAACGACGTGGTGGACAGCCAGATCGTGAACATGGAGATGGAGAACGGCGTGCTCTGCCAGCTGATGATGACGGCGTTCTGCGAGCACGGCGGGCGGACGATCCGCGTGATGGGTACGCATGGCTGCATCGAGGGCGACATGGAGAGCAACATCCTGCGCGTCCGCCCGTTCGGAAAGCCGGAGCGCACGATCGACGTGGCGGCGCTTTCGCGCGACCTGGCGGGTCACGGCGGCGGCGACGGCCGGATGATCGCGGAGCTGATGCGCATGCACGGCGAGACCGGCAGGCCCACGCCGCGCATGACGACGCTGCAGGCGTCCAGCGAAAGCCACTACATCGCCTTCGCGGCGGAGCGGTCGCGCAAAAACGGCGGCATGGCCGTCGAGCTCAAGGACGTGCGCGGTATGTTGTGAACGAAGGCGTTCGCAATCGCGTCATTGCGCACGGCTGAACGCGCAAAGTGAATATGCATGAAAAACAGGAGCTGCATCCATCTGGGATGCCGCTCCTGTTTTGCTGTCATCCATTGTCCTGCTGCGCGATGTGCAGCGTGAACATGAAGGCGCTGCCTTCGCCCAGCACGCTGTCCACCTTCATCTCCTCGCCGAGCTGCTTCATGATCTCGTAGGCAATGGCCAGGCCCAGGCCTGTGCCCTTGCCGCCGTGGGATTTATCCGCCTTGTAGAAGCGGTCAAACACGTGGGGCAGATCCTCCGGGCTGATGCCGATGCCCGTGTCGCGCACGGTCACGCGGATCACGCTGCCGTCCACGACGGCGCTGAGGGTGACGGTGCCGCCTTCGGCGGAATACTTGAACGCGTTGTCCAGCAGCGCGATGAGCACCTGCTGGGTGCGGTCCGAATTGCCCAAAACCGGGGGCAGCTCGCTTGGCACGTCGTAGATAAACGTCTGCTGGTAGTCCTCGGCATAGGCGGAGTACGTCTCGCGGATGATGCTCAGCACCGGGCCGGGGGAGAAGACGGATTTGTTCAGCGAGGCCTTGCCGCTCTGCAGGCGGGAGAGCTCCAGCATGTCGCTGACCAGGCGCGTCAGGCGCATGGTCTCACGCAGCACGACATCATAGGTCTGCTGGCGCTGCTCCTCGGTCTTGATGAGGCCGTCGCGCAGCGGCTCAATCAGCGCGCGCATGGCGGTCAGCGGCGTGCGCAGCTCGTGGGAGACGTTGGCGACATAGTCGCGGCGGGTCTGCTCCAGGCGCTCGGCGCTGGTCACGTCAGACAGCACGCCGACACAGCCGGTGAGCTGACCGTCCGTGCGGCTGAGCGGCGAGACGGAGATGTGCAGCGCCGTCTTGCCCTGCCAGATGGTCTTGCGGGCGGACTCGGCGGAGGCAAGCGCCTCGTCAAAGACGGAGAGCACATCCGGCGCGGCGGCGCGCAGATCGGCCGTTCCCTCCGGCAGGCCGAGCAGGCTGCATACGGCCGGATTGATGACGGTGGTTTCGCCCTGCTGATCAAGCGCGATGACGCCCTCGGACATGCCGTTGATCAGGCTCTGCAGGCGGTTGCGCTCCAGCTCCAGCGAGGAGATGGTGCTGCCCAGCTCCGAGCTGAGGAAGTTGAGTGCGCCGCCGAGCTCGCCGAACTCGTCCCTGCGCTGATCGTCCGCGCGCACGGACAGATCGCCGCCGGCCATGGTGAGCGCGACAGCGCGCATCTGCGCGACGGGACGGGAGAAGCGCGAGGCGAAGAAGAGCACCATCGGCAGCAGCAGCAGCGCGATGAGCAGCACCGAGAACGTGATGGTGTCCGACAGCGCCTGCATGCCGCTCATGATTTCGGTCATCGTTTGGGCCATGAACACCGCGCCGACGACCTCGCCGAAGAACGTGATGGGCACGGCGACGGCGACGATGCTGCCGGAGAGCACCTCCTCCGTCGCGGGCGCGCTCTGCTCGCTCTGCCCGGCGATGTCATTGAGCACGTTGGAGGCAGTGCGGCTGGTGCGCTGCGAGGATGTGCCTGTCCCGGAGGAGGTCAGATCCTCCTGAGCGCCGATATGCGTGGCGATTTCGCCGCTCAATACGGTGGGCAGCATGGCCTTGGCCAGGCTGGCGGGCAGACGGCCCACGCGGCGCCCGCCCTCCTGTTGGGTGCGGATGAGGGTATCGCCGCCGCTGTCCACGACCCAGACGGTCGCCTCCCACTGCGCGGTGCTGCGGCCGATGAGCGGGACGAGGTACGCGGTGGAAATCTCGCCGCGCAGGGTGCTCTCAATGTAGCAGGAGATGATCTGGCCCTTGGAGGTCAGATCGTCGATCTTGTTGCGCGCAAACAGCTGCGGGGAGATGGCCGTGTAGATGGCGACAATCAGCGCAGCAAAGAGGGCAACCGTGCCGTACACCAGCACGAGCGTCTTGGTAAAGAAGCCGCTGCGTTTCATGCTTCCGCCTCAAACTTGTAGCCCACGCCGTAGACGGTGATGATGTCCCACACCTTGCCCATCTCCTCGCAGGCGAGCTTCTGGCGCAGGCGCTTGATGTGGGTATCCACGGTGCGGGTATCGCCGAAGAAGTCGTAGCCCCATATGCGCGAGAGAATCTGCTCGCGGTCGAATACGCGGCCCGGATGGGAGGCGAGCAGGTACAGAAGCTCCACCTCGCGCGGGGTGCAGGCGATGCTCTGACCATCGAGGCGGACGCTGTATCGCTCGGGCTGGATTTCCAGCGTGCCGTAGCGCAGCGTGGTGAGCTGTTCCTCCTGCGGCGCGCCCGTGCCGGCATTCGTGCGGCGCAGCACGGCCTTGATGCGGGAGACGACCTCGCGCGGGGAGAAGGGCTTGACGATGTAGTCGTCCGCGCCCATCTCCAGGCCCAGGATGCGATCGATCTCCTCGCCGCGGGCGGTGAGCATGATGATGGGCAGCTGGCTCTCCCGGCGCACGCTCTGGCAGACCTCCATGCCCGTCATGCCGGGCATCATCTGATCGAGCAGCATGAGGTCGTAGTGCTCCTTGCGGGTCATCTCCAGCGCGGTCTTGCCGTCGTAGGCGGAGTCATGCTCGTAGTCCTCGTTGTCCAGATACAGGGAAAGCGACTGATGGACGATCGGGTCGTCGTCGCAGATGAGAATCTTGGGATGTTTGTTCATGGCGGATCACCTCTATCATCCATTGTATCCGTCGGGTGTGACGGCATTGTGAAGGGAGGATGATTTTTCATCAATAGGATGCTGCCTGCGGCCGCTTACACGACGGGGAACAGAGACAGGCGGATGGGCGAGGCAGCGTAGGGCACGAGCGTCACATCGACGCGCTCGCCCTGCTCGCTGACGGTGATGGGCGGCTGGTCGCAGCTCTCGCCGCGCATGCCCCACTGAGGCACGGTCACGCCTCGGGTGTGCAGCACGACGCCGTCTTCAGTCTCCTCGGCTGTGATGTCCTCATCCTGGCACAGCGCCACGCCGAAACCCTCGCGGGCGGCGAAGATGCTTCTTCCGTCCGCTCCTTCGGTCCGGTCATACGCGGGGACGCTGGCAAAGCGCAGCGGGCCGCGCGCGACGCTCACGGCCTGATGGAAGCCGGACAGGCGCTGGGCGGTCATGGGTAGGGTGAGCAGCAGCTCGTCGCCGTCGTTCCACTGGCGGTTGATGGTGAGGATGGTGCCGGCCTGCGCGGGGAGGATCTCGCCTGCGACTGCGGCGGTTGCGCCCTTGGCCCAGGACGGGATGCGCAGGTGCATCGGGAACGCGATGCTCTGGCTGAGGCCCACCGAAATGCGGATGCTGCCGCTCACGGGATAGCGGCTCTCGACGTTCAGGCGGACCGAGGCGCCGCTGAGGCGGTAGCGCACCTGGCAGGGCGCATAGCTGGCGGCGTAGAGGCCGTCGTCGCGGGAGAGCAGCCACTGGCTGGCGGCATAGCGCGGCCACGCGGCCAGCAGCGCGCACAGCGTCTTGCTGTCCTCCAGTGAGAAGCAGTTGGCCGTATCGCCGGAGAGCGGGAAGCGCATGCCGCGATCGATGCGCACCTGGTTGGCTTGCTGGATGGGCTGCACGCTGTGCAGATCCGGCGCAAACGCGGCGGCGACGCCGTTGTACATGAGCGTGTCGAGCTGATCGGCAGCGTGCTCGCCGGCGGGGCAGGAGAGCAGCAGTTCCAGAGACGCGGCCAGCTCGCACAGGGACGCGGCGCTTACGCCGCGGCTGGGATGCGAGCCCGCCAGCAGCGGGTCGCCGGTGATGCCGCCGCAGACCGCGCCGTGCGACTTGTTCATGCGGGCGAGACCCTTTTCCGGCGCGGCCAGGTGCTTGCCCGAGCCGGTGAGCACGGCGTACAGCGCGCTGGTGCGCACGCCCTCACAGAGGTTGGCGGCATCGGCGGTGCGCAGCAGATGATGCGCATAGCCGTCCTCGTTTTCCGTGCTCAGGACGCGGCGCAGCTCGGCGGCATCGAGCGTCCGGGAGACGGGCGTGCGGTACGGGAACGCGCTGAAGATCGAGGAGTAGTCCGCGCCCTGCGCAGCCAGCGTGCTGAGCACGGAGAGGATCGCCTTCTGCCCGGTGACGTTGTACAGGAAGATGCCAGCCTCCAGCGTGTCGCTGACGTGCATGGCCTCGTCGGCGTCAAGCGGCGCTTCCTCCAGCGCGTCCTTGAGGAACTTCATGTAGCGCAGCATGAAGGTGAGCATGCGCTTGTCGCCGGTCATGGAATACGCCGCTTCAAGCGCGCGCAGCATGCGGCCGCGGGCGGCAAAGGTCTCGTCCTCCGCGCCGAAGCTGCCGTCCTCGCGCTGCCCGGACAGCACCGCGTCCACAAGGCGCAGGCTGGCGCGGCGCAGCTCCTCGTCGCCCAGCAGGCTGCTTGTGAGCAGCGCGGCTTCCAGCGCATTGGCCGCGTCCGTGCCGGAGGCCAGCCCGCCGCCGAACCAGGCGCTCCCGCTGCCGGTGTGCGGGAAGAGCGATTCGCAGCGGGAGAGCAGCCCGGAGCGCAGGGCGATCAGGCGGTCGCGCATCTCGCCGCGGGCGGTAATCGCGCCGGCGGGCAGGGGGGCGAAGCGGCCCGGCGCGAGCGGTGCGCGGGCAAAGAACGTACGGGTGAGCATCGGGATATCTCCTCCTTGTATGGGTGCTGTCAAAGGGACAGGGGCAAAATCATAATCTTACAGCCTATAGTTTACATCGTGGCAGGAATCGCGTCAATAAAAGAGTTGAAAACAGGTACAAAATAGAGTACAATCAGATTATCAAAATTATATTGGGAAGAGGTGTCCATTTTATGCCCGGTCAAACGAAGAAGGCTCCGCAGAAGCTGAAGATTTTCGAGCTTGATCCGAGTCTGACGGCTTATGAAGGCGACATTAACGACCGCGTTGGCAGATATAAGGCCAGAAAGAAGGCGCTGCTTGGCAAGGAACAGACCCTGTCTGATTTTGCCAGCGGCTATCTGTACTATGGCCTGCACAAGGTCAAGGGCGGCTGGGTGTACCGCGAGTGGGCGCCAGCCGCGAAGGAGATGCACCTGATCGGCGATTTCAATGGCTGGGATCGCACGGCGCATCCGATGACGCCCGTGGGCGACGGCAGCTGGGAGGTGCAGATCAAGGGCGTTCACACCATCAAGCATCTCTCCCGCTATAAGGTGGCCGTGACCCATCAGGACGGCGTGACCGAGGACCGCATCCCGCTCTATGCCCGCTATGTCAAGCAGGACAAGGAGAGCAACGGCTTCAACGCCGTGGTCTGGAATCCGCGCAAGACCTTTGCGTGGACGGACGAGAAGTTCAAGCCGGCCAAAAACATCCCGCCGATCATCTATGAATCCCACGTCGGCATGGCAACGGAAAAGGAGCGCGTGGGCACCTATCTGGAGTTCATGACGGATATTCTGCCGCGCATCAAGGCGGACGGCTACAACACCGTGCAGCTGATGGCGATCATGGAGCATCCGTATTACGCCAGCTTCGGCTATCAGGTGAGCAATTTCTTCGCCGCGTCCTCCTGGTACGGCACGCCGGACGACCTCAAGGCGATGATCAACGAGGCGCACCGCCTCGGCCTGAGTGTGCTGCTGGATGTGGTGCACTCCCATGCAGTCAAGAACACCGCCGAGGGCATCAACTGCTTTGACGGCACGGTGGAGCAGTTCTTCCACGCAGGCGGCAAGGGCGACCATCCGGCCTGGGGCAGCAAGTGCTTTGATTACGGCCGCACGGGCGTGCTACACTTCCTGCTGTCCAACGTGAAATTCTGGATGGACGAGTATCACTTCGACGGCTTCCGCTTTGACGGCGTGACCAGCATGCTCTATCACGATCACGGCCTGGGCACCGCCTTCTCCAGCAACGCGCAGTACTTCTCCATGAACACCGACGTGGACGCTGTGACCTACCTGATGCTGGCCACAGACCTGATCCACAGCTACAAGAAGGGCGCCGTCGCCATCGCGGAGGACATGAGCGCGATGCCGGGCATGTGCCTGCCCATCAAGGACGGCGGCATCGGCTTTGACTACCGCCTGTCCATGGGCCTGCCGGACTTCTTCATCAAGACGATCAAGGAGAAGCAGGACGGCCACTGGGACATCAGCAAGATGTACTGGGAGCTGATCGCGCGCCGCAATCAGGAGAAGGTCATCGGCTACGCGGAATCCCACGATCAGGCGCTGGTGGGCGACAAGACCATCATGTTCCGCCTGGCGGACAAGGAAATGTACACCGGCATGGACCGCGCGAGCCAGAACATGCTCGTTGACCGCGCCGTCGCGCTGCACAAGATGATCCGCCTGGTGACCATCGGCGCGGGCGGCGAGGGCTACCTCAACTTCATGGGCAACGAGTTCGGCCATCCGGAGTGGATCGACTTCCCGCGCGAGGGCAACGGCTGGAGCTTCAAGTATGCCCGCCGCCAGTGGAGCCTCGCGGACAACGGCTTTTTGCGCTACGAGTTGCTGGGCAACTTCGACAAGGCGATGATTCAGCTGGTCAAGGACTACAACGTGATGAGCGCCGGTATGGCCAACTGCCTGCGCCAGCACGAGAGCGACCAGCTGCTGGCCTTTGAGCGCGGCGGCTGCATCTTCCTGTTCAACTTCCATCCGACCAATTCCCAGCCGGGCATGTTTGTCAACGCGCCGGAGCACGGCGATTACAAGGTGATCCTCTCCTCGGACGACAAGCAGTTCGGCGGATTTGACCGCATCGACAAGGAAACCGTCTATCACACCTGGTCGCACGATCCGCAGCTGGGCGACGGCTTTGCCATCTATCTGCCGGCGCGCACGGCGGTGGTGCTGCAGAAGGTGGAGCGCATCGAGGAAGAAAAACCCGCAGCGAAGCGGAAAAAGACCGATAAGAACGAAGAAAAGTAAACTGGAGAACCGACATTGATGAACCGTTTCAACAACAAAAGGGCGCTGCTTGCCGTGATGCTGCTGGCGCTTGTGCTCGTGCTGGTGACGGGCGATGAATCCAAGGCAGAAACGGCGTACCGTCCGATCCCGCTGGAGGCGGAGACCGGCCGCGTGCCCAAGCCGGAGTGCTATCTGCCGGACATGGGCGGCTACGAAGACGGCAGCCTGAGCGTGAGGATGGAGACGATGCGCGTCCATGAGACCAACGTCCTGATTGCGCGCGTCAAGATTGTCGATCCCTCGCAGCTGCGCACGGCGATGGCGGCCCGCTACGGCACCAATACCATCGTACTGCCGGACAGGATGGCCAGGCGCGCGAACGCCGTGCTGGCGATCAACGGCGATTTCTTCAACTTCAACTCCACCGGTTATCTGGTGCGCCAGGGCCAGCTCTATCGTGACAAGACGCATGAGACGTACGATGTGCTGATTATCGATGAGAACGCGGACTTCCACATTCTCATCGATCCGACGCCGGAGGACACGCACGGCTTTGAGGGGACGATCATCAATTCGTTCAACTTCGGCCCGGCGCTGGTCAAGGATGGCGAGGTTGTGCAGACCACCAAGCGGATGAACGTGGGCCTGGAGAAGGAGACGCAGCGCATGGGCATCGGTCAGCTGGGCCCGCTGGAGTACATCTGCGTGGCGACCGACGGCCCGGAGCAGAAGGGCAGCGACGGCCTGACGATCCCGGAGTTTGCGCAGCTGATGAAGGATCTGGGTGCGATTCAGGCATATAACCTGGACGGCGGCGGATCCAGTGCCATGATGCTGGGCGGCGAGAAGATCAACGCAGGCATGAGCCGAAAGATGCGCGCGATCTGCGATATCCTGTATTTTTCGACGCTTGAGGAATAACCCCTGAGTACCCGCCCGATGTGGCGGGTATTTTTAGAAGCAGGGATATGCGCGAATCCTCGTGCGCGAGATGGCGAGAGCTGCAAGGCTGCTCGGAAGTGGGCGCGCACGGCGCGCTTTGGAGAAAAGAGGTTTATGATGAAGACGGTACTGCTGATGGGCGATCTCACCGGCCGCAGCCGCGTGGCGCTGCGGATGCTCTGCACCGTGCTGGAGGCGCGCGGGCACGAGGTGCTGATGCTGCCGACCGCGCTGATTTCCAACACGCTGAACCTGGGCAGGCATGCGGCGTTGGACACGACGGCGTATCTGCTGAAGAGCCTTGAGACATGGCAGGCGCTGGGGCTCCATGCGGATCTGGCGTACATCGGCTACATCACGGGCATGGAGCAGGCGCAGAAGCTGGCCGCCGTGGCGGACGGCCTGCGCGCAAAGGGCGTGCCGGTGGTGCTCGATCCGATCCTGGGCGACGGCGGGGAACGATACAATTCCGTCAGCGAGGGCCAGGCGCAGGGCATGAAGCTGCTTGCGCAGCATGCCGACCTCATCACGCCGAACCTGACGGAGGCCTGCCTGCTTGCGGGCGAGGCGTATCACGAGGAAGGCGTGGAAGCGCTGGCTGCGCGTCTGGCGCAGAGCGGCTGCGATGTGCTGGTGACCAGCGGCAGAGCGGCGGACGGCGGCGACGCGGTCGTCGGCTGCGCGGCGGGCAGGACGTTTGTCCTTCCCTTTGAGCGCGTCCCCGGCCATCACTGGGGCACAGGCGATCTGTTCACCGGTCTGCTGATCGACGGCCTGCTCGCGGGCAAATTGCCTGAGGACGCTGCGCGCGCGGCGAGCGCCGGCGTGGCCAGGCAACTGCGCGGCGAAGGGGAGAACGTGCTGCCGCAGCCCTGACGCCTGGCGCGCGGCGTCGCGGAGGCTGTATAATTCCTACTGAATTCGTAGAAAATAGCTTAAATCCTATTGACGGAGTATGAATTCGGTGATATACTCTCTCATGTGACAAAAATCGACGGGAGGAACGCGCCATGATGATCTCCACCAAAGGCCGGTATGCGCTGCGGATCATGGTCGATCTGGCGCAGCACGACGGCGACGAACCCGTCAGCGTGCGCGCGATTGCCCAGCGGCAGGACATTTCCGGCAAGTACATGGAGCAGATCATCAGCGTGCTGACCCGCGCGGGGCTTTTGCGCAGCGTGCGCGGCGCGCAGGGCGGCTACCACCTGGCGTATGCGCCCGGCGAGATCACCGTTGGCATGATCCTGCGGGCGACGGAGGGCGACCTCGCCCCGGCGGAGTGTGTGCTCGAAGGCGCGCAGCACTGCGACCGGCGCGGCGCATGCCCGTCGCGCACGGTGTTCTCCAAGGTGTACAGCGCCATCAACGAGGTGATCGACGGCGTGACGCTGCTGGAGCTGATGCCGGAGGACAGTGTCTCCGCATGCGGGACGGTCTGATTCATTTCGCAATTCAATTTGGGAAGAGAGGATTTTCTCATGATTTATATGGACAATGCCGCGACCACGCGGATGAGCGAGCGCGCCTTTGAGGCGATGCGCCCGTTCTTCATGGAGCAGTACGCCAACGCGGCGGGCACCTATTCCTTCGCCAACGCGAGCAAGGAGGCGGTGGAGAACGCGCGCAAGCAGATCGCGCGGGTCATCGGCGCGAAGCCGGCTGAGATTTTCTTCACCTGCGGCGGCACCGAGAGCGACAACTGGGCGCTCAAGGGCGTGGCCCAGGCGTATGCGGGCAAGGGGAAGCACATCATCATCTCCGCCATCGAGCATCACGCAATTCTGCACAGCGCGCAGGCGCTTGAAAAGCAGGGCTGGGATGTGACCGTGATGCCGGTGGACGAGTATGGCATGGTCTCCGCCGAGGCTATCGACGCGGCGATCCGCCCGGATACCGTGCTCGTCTCCATCATGGCGGCGAACAACGAGATCGGCACCATCCAGCCGCTTGCGGCCATTGGTGCGGTGTGCAAAAAGCACGGCGTGCTCTTCCACACCGACGCGGTGCAGGCGTTCGCGCACATCCCGCTCAATGTGGATGAGATGCACATCGATCTGCTCAGCGCCAGCGGCCACAAGTTCCATGGCCCCAAGGGCGTCGGCTTCCTGTATGTGCGCAAGGGCGTGAAGCTCACGCCGTTCATGGACGGCGGCGCGCAGGAGAAGAAGCGCCGTGCGGGCACGACCAATGTCCCGGGCATCGTGGGCATGGGTGCGGCGGCGGAGGAAGCCGCAGCGAACATGGAGGCCGCCATGGCGAAGGTCTCCGCGATCCGCGACCACATGATCGCGCGCATCGAGAAGGAGATTCCGTACTGCCGCCTCAACGGCCACCGCACCGAGCGCCTGCCAGGCAACGTCAATTTCTGCTTCCGCTTCATCGAGGGCGAGGGCATGCTGATGCTGTTGGACGCGAACGGCATCTGCGCTTCCAGCGGCAGCGCCTGCACGAGCGGCTCGCTGGATCCGTCCCATGTGCTGCTGGCCATCGGTCTGCCGCATGAAATCGCGCACGGCTCCCTGCGCATGAGCCTGAGCGAGGCGACCACGATGGAGGAGGCCGACAAGGCGGTTGACGCGCTGCTTACGATCATTCCGAGACTGCGCAGCATGTCCCCGCTGTACGAGGACTTTGTCCGCCAGCAGGCGTAAGCATCCGGATATCACAACACCATCATAGAGAATTCTGACGGAGGCAAGCTGTTATGTATACCGAAAAAGTGATGGATCACTTCATGCACCCGCGCAATGTCGGCGAGATCGAGAACGCCAGCGGCGTGGGCACCGTGGGCAACGCCAAGTGCGGCGACATCATGCGCATCTATCTGGACATTGACGAGAACCAGGTCGTGCGCGACGCGAAGTTCAAGACCTTTGGCTGCGGCGCGGCGATCGCGACCAGCTCCATGGCGACGGAGCTGATCATCGGCAAGACCGTGCAGGACGCGCTGAAGGTCACCAACAAGGCGGTCATGGAGGCGCTGGACGGCCTGCCGCCGGTCAAGGTGCACTGCTCCCTGCTGGCCGAGCAGGCGGTGAACGCTGCACTGTGGGACTACGCCAAGAAGAATAACCTCACCATCGAGGGCCTCAAGCCGCCGGTTGACGACGTGGACGAGCTCGAGGAAGAAGAGGAAGAGTAATACTATTCTCAAATAGAAACGAGCTATAAGCGCGAAGCGAAGAAGGGGTCTGGGGACTGGTCCCCAGGCTAGGGGTTTGGGGGATGAAATCCCCCAACGTCTCCATATCGCGAAGCGATCAAAGAAAAGCAGTCAGGGAGCGAAGCGTTACCTGACGGCCGGTTATTGCATGGCCGATTTTATTTGAGAGTAGTATAAAACGCAAACTCGCTTAAGAGCGCGCAAAGCAAAGAAGGAGTCTGAAGGACATTGTCCCTCAGACTCCCTTTTTTGTTTCATTTGCTAAGCGCAGCTTAGACTTCCTTATTGGTGGTCTTGAGCACGACGTCGTGCGCGCCGCCCTCGACGATGGAGACGGCGGAGACGAGCGTCAGGCGGGCCTTCTGCTGCAGCTCCGGAATGGAGAGCGCGCCGCAGTTGCACATGGTGGAGCGAACCTTCGCCAGCGTGATGTGCACGTTGTCGGAGAGCTTGCCGGCGTAGGTGACGTAGGAATCGACGCCTTCCTCAAACTTGAGCTTCTTGTCGCCGCCCAGGTCGTAGCGCTGCCAGTTGCGCGCGCGGTTGGAGCCCTCGCCCCAATATTCCTTCATCAGCGTGCCGTTGACATTGACCTTCGCGGACGGGCTCTCGTCGAAGCGGGCGAAGTAGCGGCCCAGCATCACGAAGTCCGCGCCCATGGCCAGCGCCAGCGTCAGGTGATGATCGTGCACGATGCCGCCGTCGGAGCAGACCGGAACGTAGATGCCGGTTTCCTCGAAGTACTCGTCGCGGGCCTTGCAGACCTCAATCAGCGCGGTCGCCTGGCCGCGGCCGATGCCCTTGGTCTCACGGGTGATGCAGATGGAGCCGCCGCCGATGCCGACCTTGATGAAGTCCGCGCCGCAGTCGGCCAGGAAGCGGAAGCCCTCGCGGTCAACGACGTTGCCCGCGCCGATCTTCACGCTGTCGCCGTAGTTCTCGCGAACCCAGGCGATGGTGCGCTTCTGCCACTCGGAGAAGCCCTCGGAGGAGTCGATGCACAGCACGTCCACGCCGGCCTCAAGCAGCGCCGGAACGCGCTCGGCGTAGTCGCGGGTGTTGATGCCCGCGCCGACGACGTAGCGCTTGTTGGCGTCCAGCAGCTCCATCGGGTTCTTCTTGTGGGAGTCATAGTCCTTGCGGAAGACGAAGGAGGACAGGCGGCCGTCCTTGGTGACGATCGGCAGAGAGTTCAGCTTGTGATCCCAGATGATGTCGTTGGCTTCCTTCAGGGAGGTGCCCTCCGGCGCGGTGACGAGCTTGCCCAGCGGAGTCATGAACTCGGAAACCTTGGTAGCGGTGTCCATGCGGCTGACGCGGTAGTCGCGGCTGGTGACGATGCCCAGCAGCTTGCCGTTGGCGGTGCCGTCCTCGGTGACGGCGACGGTGGAGTGACCGGTCTTTTCCTTCAGCGCGAGGATGTCCGCGAGGGTCTGATCCGGGCGGATGTTGGAATTGCTGGTGACAAAGCCCGCCTTGTAGCCCTTGACGGCGGCGACCATCGCGGCCTCGTCCTCAATGCTCTGGGAGCCGTAGATGAAGGACACGCCGCCCTCCTGCGCCAGCGCGATGGCCAGGTCCTTGCCGGAAACGGCCTGCATGATCGCGGAGACCATCGGGATCTTCATGGTGATCGCGGACTTTTCGCCCTTCTTATAACGCACGAGCGGCGTCTCCAGATTCACGTTGTCCGGGATGCACTCTGCGGAGGAGTAGCCCGGCACGAGCAGGTACTCGTTGAACGTATGGGACGGTTCAGAGAAATAGTAAGCCATGACAATCTTCCCCTCTCTCTTATGTCTTTATACTGAAGCGGTGAATGGTTTAATGTTGCCGATTATACCACGGTTTGATTCTGCTGACAACCCCGTATTTCCAAATCACGCGGGAAATACGGGGTTTATTCTATCAATCGATTATAGGCGTAAGGCCCAAGGCCCACCTCCGGCCTCGTCCGACAAAGATTGACATTTACCAGACTTCGTCGGAAGCGGGCCCGGGCACAGCCCGGTTAGGGGTCAGCCCAACGCCGACCTCCGGCCTCGTCCGGCAAAGATTGACATTTACCAGACTTCGTCGGAAGCGGGCCCGGGCACAGCCCGGTTAGGGGTCAGCCCAACGCCGACCTCCGGCCTCGTCCGGCAAAGATTGACATTTACCAGACTTCGTCGGAAGCGGGCCCGGGCACAGCCCGGTTAGTGGTGGAACAGACGCATGCCCGTGAAGGCCATCACCATGCCGTTCTTGTTGCACTCGTCAATCACCGCGTCGTCGCGGATGGAGCCGCCCGGCTCGGCGATGTACTTCACGCCGGACTTGGCCGCGCGCTTGATGTTGTCGGAGAACGGGAAGAACGCGTCGGAGCCGAGCGCGACGTTCGTCTGCGCGGCCAGGAAGGCGGCCTTGTCCTCAGCAGTCAGCGGCGCGGGCTGCTCGGTGAAGTAGTTCTGCCAGATGCCCTCGGCACAGACGTCCTCTTCGTTGCCGTTGATGTAGCTGTCAATCACGTTGTCGCGGTCGGCACGGCCCATGCCCGGGCGGAACGGCAGCGCGAGCGTCTTGGGATGCTGGCGCAGGAACCAGGTGTCCGCCTTGGTGCCTGCCAGACGGGTGCAGTGGATGCGGGACTGCTGGCCCGCGCCCACGCCGATGGCCTGACCGTCGTACGCGTAGCAGACGGAGTTGGACTGGGTGTACTTCAGGGTGATCAGCGCGACGATCAGGTCGATCTTTGCGTCCTGCGGGAGCTCCTTGTTTTCGGTGACGATGTTCTCAAGGAGCGCCTCGTCGATCCTGAAGTTGTTGCGGCCCTGCTCGAAGGTCACGCCAAAGACCTGCTTGGTCTCCTGCGCAGCCGGGACGTAGCTTTCGTCGATGGCGACGATGTTGTAGCCGCCCTTGCGCTTCTTCCTGAGGATCTCCAGCGCTTCCGGCTCGTAGCCCGGGGCGATCACGCCGTCGCTGACCTCGCGGGCAATCAGCTTCGCGGTGGTCACGTCGCACACGTCGGAGAGCGCGACCCAGTCGCCGAAGGAGCACATGCGGTCCGTGCCGCGGGCGCGGGCATAGGCGCAGGCCAGCGGGGACTCGTCCAGGCCCGGCACGTCGTCCACAAAGCACGCCTTCTTCAGGTTCTCCGGCAGCACGCGGCCGATGGCGGCTGAGGTGGGGGAGACGTGCTTGAAGGAGGTCACGGCGCACAGGCCGGTCGCTTCCTTGAGCTCCTTGACCAGCTGCCAGGAGTTGAGCGCGTCCAGGAAGTTGATGTAGCCCGGACGGCCGTTGAGGATGGTGATGGGCAGATCGCTGCCGTCCTTCATGTAGATCTTGGCCGGCTTCTGATTCGGGTTGCAGCCGTACTTCAGTTCAAACTCTTTCATGATGATAATCTCCTTGTTCTGCGGATCAGACCCGTTTCAATCGTAGGCTGCTGCGCAGCCTGCTCTGAAACTGCTTTCTTCTTGACTGATCGGGGACGTTAGGGCTGCCGCCCTAAAACCTGCTCGGGGACATTGTCCCCGAACCCCTTCTTCGCTTAGCGCGGGTAAAAGCATTTTTGGTTATTTGTTCTTGTTCACCATGCGGCTCTCCACCGCGCCGGTTGCAAGGTCGGTATAGCGGACGTACAGGGAAATCTTGTTCTCCTCGTCCAGCGCGTTCCACAGGCTCGCGGTGAACGCGTCGATGTCGTCCTCCATCGCGACGCGCTCCGGCTCGCCCTGGAAGGTCGGGATCGGGTTGCCGTCGCAGACGTAGGTGTGGATGAAGTGGCCCAGGCCCGCGCAGGCGCCGTAGGAGAAGGTGTAGCGGTTGCAGAAGGTGCCTGCCGCGTCGCCGGACTTGAGGATGCTCATCTCATAGGTGAAGTCGTTGTTTTCAAAGGTGAGCATGCCGCTGATGCGCGGGGTGAGGTTCGGCGCGTCCGGCTCGAACTCGCGGCTGGTGAGCGCCTGGGAGAAGCTCTTGCCCGCAGCGAGGCCGTCATAGATGGTGTCGGTCTGGTTGCCGTTGGTGACGATCAGCTTGTTTTCGTAGCTGCGCACGGCGGCGTAGATGATCAGGGACGGGTCCTCGACCTTGGAGGCGTCAAACGGCTCGGTGAAGATTTCGCCGTCCTTCTCGGTGAAGACGCGGTTGCGGCTGTTGGCGCTGCGGCCCATGATGAAGTACGCGATGGCGGCCTTTTTGCCGTCCGGCGTCTTGCCGATGACGATGCCGCGGCCCGGATAACGGTTGCCCTCCAGGCGCTCGGAGAGGGTCTTGATCTCGTAGATGTTCATCTTATTTGCTCCTCCTGATTTCTTCGGACACCAGTTCCACGGCCTGCGGAAGCAGCTTCCACTCGGCCTGCTCCATCACGCGGCGCTGAAGGATTTCGGGCGTGTCGCCTTCCTTGACCTCCACGGCCTTCTGCAGGATGATCTCGCCGCCGTCGGGAATCTCGTTGACAAAGTGGACGGTCGCGCCGGTCAGCTTCACGCCGCGCTCGAGCGCGGCCTCGTGCACGCGCAGACCGTAGAAGCCCTCGCCGCAGAACGCGGGGATGAGGGAGGGGTGGATATTGAGGATACGGCGCGGATACCTGCGGGTGAAGTCCTCGCTGAGGATCGTCAGGAAGCCCGCGAGTACGATCAGGTCGATCCGGTATTCCTCAAGCGCCGCGCACAGCTTTTCCTCAAATGCCTCCTGCGTGCTGCCCTTTTTGGCAATCACCATGGAGGGGATGCCGGCCTTGTAGGCGCGCTCGAGCGCGTACACGCCCGGGCGGGAGGAAACCACCAGCGCGATCTCGCCTGCCTGCAGGTTCGCGTCCATCAGCGCCTGCAGGTTGGTGCCGCCGCCGGAAACGAGAACGGCAATACGGGTCTTCATTCGAGAACCACCTTTTCCTCACCGGCGATGATGTCGCCGATGACGTACGCGTCGATGCCGTTGGCCTTCAGGATGGAGAGCGCGGTCTCCGCCTGCGCGGCCGGCACCACGACGCTCATGCCCACGCCCATGTTGTAGGTATTGAACATGTCGCGCTCGGGGATGTTGCCCCACTTGGCGATGATGTCGAAGATCGGCAGGACCTTCACGGCGCTCTTGTCGATGCGGGCGCACAGGCCGTCCGGGATGGAGCGCGGGATATTCTCGTAGAAGCCGCCGCCGGTGATGTGGCTGATGCCCTTGACATCAACCTGATCAAGCAGCGCCAGCACGGGCTTGACGTAGATCTTTGTCGGGGTCAGCAGGGTTTCGGCGATGGTCTTGCCGCCCAGCTCCTCGCGCGGGACGTAGAGCTCGGGATTGTTGTTGTCGATGTCAAAAACCTTGCGGCACAGGGAGAAGCCGTTACTGTGAATGCCGGTGGACGGCAGCGCGATGACCACGTCGCCCGCGGCCATGCGGGTGTTGTCCAGGATCTTCTTCTTGTCCACGATGCCCACGGCGAAGCCGGCCAGGTCGTAGTCCTCGGCGGGCATCATGCCCGGGTGCTCGGCGGTCTCGCCGCCGATGAGCGCGGCGCCGGACTGGACGCAGCCCTCGGCCACGCCGGATACGATCGAGGCGATCTTCTCCGGCACATTCTTGCCGCAGGCGATGTAATCCAGGAAGAACAGCGGCCTGGCGCCGACGCAGATGATGTCGTTGACGCACATGGCCACCGCGTCAATGCCGATGGTGTCGTGCTTGTCCATCAGGATGGCCAGCTTCACCTTGGTGCCGCAGCCGTCCGTGCCGGAGACCAGCACCGGCTCCTCCATGCCCGCGATGGGCAGGCCGAAGCAGCCGCCGAAGCCGCCCACGTCGTCCAGGCAGCCCTCGTTGCGGGTGCGGGCGACGTGCTTTTTCATCAGTTCCACCGCGCGGTAGCCCGCGGTGATGTCCACGCCGGCCGCGGCGTAGGACTCGGAGCGCGAAATCTCGTGTGCCATAAACGATAGTCCTCACTTTCGTGTTCTACGGTTGAGCATTGCTTTTCATGTTCTTTTCGAGTTGGAGGCCATTCTCCGTCAGGTCACGCTTCGCTCCCTGACTGCTTTTGTCTGATCGCTTCGCGAAAGGGAACGTTGGGCTGCCGCCCAAGCCCGCTTGGGGATTTCATTCCCAAACCCCTTCTTCGCTTTGCGCGCATAGCCGTAGCTTGGCAATCAGCCCTTGCCGTTCCAGCAGTAGGTGCAGACCTTGCAGGGCTCCAGGCCGATGGCCTCATAGATGCCCTCCAGGGACTGATACTCCAGCGACGCGAAGTGCAGCTTCTGGCAGATGGCGTCGCGCATTTTGCGGCCGCGCTCGCTGTCGCCGTCGCAATATTCGTCCAGATGATTGAAGCCCTCCTCGCCCTCGAGCTCCATGATGATGCTGCGCGCCAGCAGGTCCATGGGAGAGGTGGAGCGGGAGAAGTTGAGGTACTTGCAGCTGTAGAGGATCGGCGGGCAGGCGGAGCGGATGTGCACTTCCTTGGCGCCGTTCTCGTAGAGGAACTCGACCGTTTCGCGCAGCTGCGTGCCGCGCACGATGCTGTCGTCCACGAACAGCAGCTTCTTGTCCTGAATCAGCTCGTGCACCGGAATCTGCTTCATCTTGGCGACCATGTTGCGCTCGCGCTGGGTGGCCGGCATGAAGCTGCGCGGCCAGGTCGGCGTGTACTTGATGAACGGGCGCGCGAACGGGACGCCGCAGGCGTTGGCATAGCCGATGGCGTGCGGCGTGCCGGAATCCGGAACGCCGGCGACGTAGTCGATGTCCTGCGCGAGACCCTTTTCCCGGTCGTTCTTGGCCATGATCTCGCCGTTGCGGCAGCGCATGACCTCGACGTTGCGGCCCTCATAGCTGGAGGTCGGGTAGCCGTAATAGGACCACAGGAAGGCGCAGATCTTCATCTCCTTGCCCGGCTCCTGCAGGACGGTGATCGTCTCCGGCGTGATCTCCACCACCTCGCCCGGGCCCAGCTCGCGCAGCGCCTCGTAGCCCAGCTTCATGCCCGCAAAAGACTCAAAGCTCACGCAGTAGCCGTCCTCGTCCCTGCCGATGCAGATCGGAAGGCGGCCCATGCGATCGCGCGCGGCGATCAGGTCGCCGTTGTCTCGAAGGATCAGGATGGACGCTGTGCCGTCGATGACGCTCTGGGCGAAGCGGATGCCCTCCACGAAGCTGCTCTTCTGGTTGATGAGCGCGGCGATGAGCTCGTTGCTGTTTACGCGCCCGCCGGTCATCGCATCGAAGTGGCCGCCGCTGAAGGACAGGAACTGATCGATCAGCGCTTCCGCGTTGTTGATGATGCCGATGGTGGCGATGGCGTAGGTGCCCAGGTTGGAGCGGATGAGCAGCGGCTGCGGATCGCTGTCAGAGATGCAGCCGATGGCCGCGTTGCCGGTCATCTCATCGAGAATGTGCTCGAACTTCGTGCGGAAAGGAGAGTTCTCGATGTTGTGAATCTCGCGCTGCAGGCCGATTTCGGGGTCATAAGCGGCCATGCCGCCGCGGCGCGTGCCCAGATGGGAGTGGTAGTCGGTGCCGAAAAAGACGTCCAGAATACAGTTCCTGCGGGAAGTGACCCCGAAAAAGCCGCCCATACAGTCAGTCCTCCTGTTCAGGTAAAGAAGTAGGAAACCGGGGCAGATTGCAAACCTGTCCCGGATCGGTATGAATTAAGCGAAGAAGAGCTTGGAGAGGGTCATCGGATCGATGTACTGACCGTCCTTATAGACGCGCATGTTGCCGGAGGCGATCTCGTCGATGAGGATCACCTTGCCGCTCTCATCGTAGCCGTATTCAAACTTGATGTCGTAGAGCACCAGACCCTTTTCCTTCAGGTCGTCGGCGACGATCTTCGTGATCTTCTGGGTCATCTCCTTGATGGTGTCATACTGCTCGCCGGTCATCACGCCCAGCACGGTCAGGCCATCGCGGGTCACCAGCGGATCGCCCAGCGCGTCGTTCTTGAAGGTCATCTCGACATAGGCCGGCAGATCTGCGCCCTCCTCGACGTAGTCCCTGTAGCGGCGCAGGAAGGAGCCCACGGCCTTGTGGCGGCAGATGACCTCCAGGCCCTTGCCGAACGGCTTGCACGGCACGACCTCCATGGTGGTGTTGGTGAGGTCCGCGCTCACGAAGTGGGTCGGAATGCCAGCGGCGTTGATCTTCTCAAAGAAGTAGATGGACATGCGCAGGTTCACGTCGCCCACGCCGTCAATGGTCAGGCCGACAGAGTTCTCGCCCGGATCGAACACGCCGTCCTTGCCGGTGCAGTCGTCCTTGAACTTGAGCAGATAGTTGCCGTTGTCAAGAGCATAAACATTCTTGGTCTTGCCGGTGTATACGAGTTTGAGATTCTCCATTGTCATAAACTCCTTTGTCGATGTCAATATGGGGGAAGGGCAGGCCGCTTGAGCGGCTGGCCAGAGTCAGCTGTTAAATTGGTGCTCGCAATCCGCGTTGGCAGCAAGCACCTTCCGGGTGTCCGCGGCGCGGCGCTCAGCCAGACGGGCAGCCAGCGCGTCTTCGCTCACGGCGAGGATTTCGCAGGCCAGCAGCGCGGCGTTGACCGCGCCGTCCACGGCGACGGTGGCCACCGGGATGCCGGAGGGCATCTGCACAGTGGAGAGCAGCGCGTCCATGCCGTTGGCGAACGCGGTGGATTTCATCGGGATGCCGATGACCGGAAGGGTGGTGTTGGCGGCGAGGCTGCCGGCCAGATGCGCGGCCATGCCTGCAGCTGCGATGATCACGCCGAAGCCGTTCTCGCGCGCATTCGCGGAGAAGGCGTGGGCCTCTTCGGGCGTCCTGTGCGCGGAATAGATGTGCACCTCATGAGGGACGTCCATGTCCTTCAGGGTTTTGATGGCCTTTTCGATGACGGGCAGATCGCTTGCGCTGCCCATGATGACGGCCACTTTTTTCATAGAGAATACCTCCCAATGATGTCACAGCCTGTTGGTGAGCAGAAAACTCAAGAACAGTATACCGAGACGCACAAAAAATGACAATCGGCAAAATAGCCGAATATTCACAGGGTGTTTGTCGTTTTCTTTCGGATATACGAACAAACCGCGCAGACGCTGCGCGTCTTTGTTTACGGTATCAGAAGATTGTTCGGGAAACGGCCGGTGCGGCTTTACGGCATGCAGCGGGCGGCCAATTGCATGTAGTGCTTGTAGAGCACGCCGAAGCGGCCGACATACGCCTTGTTCCAGGGCTTGCGCTTGCCGCAGAAGTGCAGAATGCGGGTGTTGGTCATCACGTAATCCATGTCGGCCTCGCCCTGGCTGGCGAGCAGGTAGCCGTTGTACTTGCGCGCGTCGTAGTTGTAGAGCTTTTCGTCCAGCTCCAGAATCCTCTCGCCGTACAGGCCGTTGAGCACGTCCTGGTCGGGCAGCACGAGCAGCGCGCGGTTCTGCTCCACATAGGCGAAGATGTCCTGCGGGCGCACGCTTTTGCGGATCTCCGGCAGATTCATCAGCAGCATGCCGGAGTTGAAATAGCCCTCCGCGGCCTGCGTGGACAGGCGGATGCGGTTGACCGGCGTGGAGAGATCGACCAGACCGTGATGGATGCTTGCGGCGTAGAGGTGTTCGCCCAGGACCGTGTCGTACAGCGCGCGCAGGGAGCCGATGACCAGCATGTCCGGGTCGAGATAGAGGATGCGGTTAAGCGTTTCGGGCAGCATCTGCGCGGCCAGAAGGCGGTAGTACATCGCGCGGGAATAGTAGCGCAGCGTCGGCGCCTCGTCAAACCAATGCGCATCGATGGATACGGGATGCACCTCGGCGCCGAAGCGGGCGCACAGCGCGGAAACGCTGTCCCAGTCCTCCTGCGTGAAGCCGTCCCCGGCCAGATAGATGTGGAATTCCTCGCCGGGGTTGTTCATCAGCAGCGAGAAGAGCAGCACGCGCAGCGGCGGCAGGTAGTTGCGGTCGAGCGTTAACAGAATATTCAAAAACGTATTCCTCCTGAATGTTCGGTTTTGATTCGGACGGATGCAAGAGAACAGACTGCAATATCATCTATTGTACAGAAGTATATGAGGAGCTGTAAAGAAAAAATGCGCGGCGTTCAGTCGCGGCGCGGAAGATGTGCTATAATGCTGAAAAGGGGGGAATGCGGGATGCAAGAGGTTAAGCAGCTGTTTGCGGAGCTGGCGGGGCTTGACGCCGTCGAGGCGATTGCGCTGGGCGGTTCGCGCGCGGGCGGGCATTTTGACGAAAAGTCCGATTACGACGTGTATCTGTATGTGACACGGCCCGTCCCGGAGGCAGCGCGGCGGGGCATTCTTTCAAGGTACTGCGGACGGATGGAGATCGGCAATCATTTCTGGGAAGCCGAGGACAACTGCACGCTGCATGACGGCGTGGACATCGACATCCTGTATCGCAGCCTCGACGATTTCACGCGGGACGTCGCCGCCGTCGTGGAGGAATTTCAGGCGCGCAATGGCTATACCACCTGCATGTGGCACAACCTGCGCACCTGCAGGATCCTGTACGACCGGGACGGGCATCTGGCGGCGGCGAAGCGGCGCTTTGACGTGCCCTATCCCGAGCCGCTGCGCTCAAGCATCATCGAGAGAAACATGCGCCTGCTCACCGGCAGCCTGCCGTCCTACGACGCGCAGATCGCCAAGGCGGTTCGACGGGGCGACCTGGTGAGCGTGAACCACCGCACGGCGGCATTCATGGAGTCGTACTTTGACGTGATCTTTGCGCTCAACCGCCTGACGCATCCGGGGGAAAAGCGGCTGGTCTCCCTGTGCAGGGCGCAGTGCGCCGTGCTGCCGGAGGACTTTGAGGAGAACATTGCGCGGCTTTACGGCGATCTGTTTGCCAGACCTGAACGCGTGAACGAGGATGTCGCGCGGATGGTGAAGGCACTCGGACGCCTGCTGTGAGGAGGATAACATGGAAATTATTCGGCTGCAGACGGAGAATCACCCGCTGATGGAGCGAGCGCGCATGCTGTATGCGCAGAGCTTCCCTGTGCATGAGCAGAGGCAGTATCCCTCTCAGCGCCGCATCATGGGGCATGAGGCCTATCATTTCGGGCTGGTCATGGAAAACGGTGAATTCGCGGGCATGATGCTGTATTGGGAGACGGAGAACTTCATCTATGTGGAGCATTTCTGCATGCTGCCCGAGCTGCGCGGCAGGGGGCTGGGCAGCCGTGCGCTGACGCTGCTGGGCGCATGCGGCAAGACGGTGATCCTGGAGATCGATCCTCCTGTGGACGCCATCTCTGTGCGCCGCAGACAGTTTTATGAGCGGGCGGGCTTTGTCACCAATCCGTATCGCCATGTGCATCCGCCGTATTACCGGGAGCATGCCGGGCACGAGCTGATTGTGATGTCCCGGCCGTCTGGCCTGACGCAGGAGCAGATGGATGCGTTTGTGCAGTTCCTGACACAGACGGTGATGAAGGATGCATTCTGAACTGGAGGACGGAGCTGGATGGCAAAGCGGAACACCAATCTGATGACCGGCTGTTTGTGCGCGCTGGGGTGCGAGACGCTGTTTGGTCTCAGCTATGTGATGACCAAGTGGTCTTCGGCGCAGGTCAGCGCGCTGGCGCTGCTGGGCTGGCGCTTTGTTCTGGGCGCGCTGGTCATGGGGCTGTGCGCGGCGCTGGGGCTGGTGAAGCTTCAATTAAAGGGAAAGAAAAGGCGCCGCTTCTTCGCGTGGCGCTGCTGCATCCGGTGCTCTATTTCATCGGCGAGACGCTGGGCATCCGCTTGACGACGGCTTCGGAAAGCGGTGCATTTCTGGCGTGCATCCCCGTGGTCTCGTTGGCGGCTCCCGCGCTGATTCTGCAAAAAAAGCCGGGCAGTCGGCAGCTTGCGGGCATTCTGGTGACGCTGCTGGGCGTGCTGATCACGGTGCTGGCCGTGGAAGCTGCGGCCAGCCTGTCACCGGCGGGCTATGCGTTTCTGCTGATGGCGGTGCTGGCCTATGCGCTGTACAGTGTGCTGGTGGAGAAGGCGGACGGATACAGCAGCGAGGAGATCACGTTTGTGATGCTGCTGGCCGGGGCTGCTATGTTCGGCACGCTGGCCGTCGCCCAGGCATGCGCCGGCGGCGGTCTTGGGCTGCTTTTGAGCCTGCCGCTGCGGGACGCCCGTTTCCTCACGGCGATTCTGTACCAGGGCGTGGGCTGCTCGGTGCTGGCGTTTTTCCTGTCCAATGTGGCGATTGCCAGGATCGGGGTGAACCGCACGTCGTCGTTCATTGGCGTATCCACGGTCGTTTCGATTCTGGCCGGCATGCTGCTGCTCGGGGAAGGCTTTTCTGCGATGCAGATGCTGGGCGCGGCGGTCATCCTTGTGGGCGTGTATGCGGCCAATGCGAGCGGCATGCCCGAAGGGTGACAGGCAAAGGAGAAAAAGGATCTATTTGTGATCGATAAGGTACTTAAGGGAGCTAAAGTTCATTAAGAAATATGAAGACAGCCGTCTTCAGGGGAAG
>CAMFCQ010000024.1 GCA_945948915.1 uncultured Clostridia bacterium
TTCTTGCACAGCGCGCGGGCGATGGACACGCGCTGCTGCTCGCCGCCGGAGAGCTGCGCCGGGAAGTTGGAAAGCCGCGCGCCCAGGCCCACCTGCTCCATGACGGTCTTCGGGTCCAGCGCACGGTCGCGGCAGACCTGGCGCGCCAGCTCCACATTCTCCAGCGCCGTGAGGTTGGGCATCAGGTTGTAGAACTGGAAGACGAAGCCCACGTCGTGGCGGCGGTACTGCGTCAGCTGTGGGCCGCGCATGCCGGTGATCTCCTTGCCGTCCACTGTGATGCGGCCGCTGGTCGCCTTGTCCATGCCGCCCAGCAGGTTCAGAATCGTCGTCTTGCCCGCGCCGGAGGGGCCGAGCACCACGCAGAACTCGCCCTTCTCGATGGAAAAGCTGACCTGATCCACCGCCTTGACGACGGAATCGCCGGTCTGATAATGCTTGCAGACGTTTTCAAATGTGATATATCCCACCGCGATGCCTCCTTGGAAATGCTGCGTAAAAACATAAAAACGATTTTGTTTTTATGTTTTCATTATAGGGGAACAGGGGGCGCCTGTCAATGAAAAATCCGGCAAATCGACTGACCCGGAAAAAGAGGATTTACTTCTTCTGACAAACATGCTATGCTTTCGCGGGGGAGGCGTGAAGCATGAAGGAAAAGACGCAGGGAAAGCTTTGGCAGCTGTTCGTCTCGATGCTGGCCATCAGCGCGTGCACGTTCGGCGGGGGCTTTGTCATCGTGTCGCTGATGAAGAAGAAATTCGTGGACGAGTACGGCTGGCTGGACGAATCGGAGATGCTGGATTACACGGCGCTCTCGCAGTCCTGTCCGGGCGCGATTGCGGTCAACGCGGCCATCCTGGTGGGCTGGCGCGTGGGCGGCGCGGCGGGCATGCTCGCCGCGGTGCTGGGCACGATGCTGCCGCCGCTGGGCATTCTCACGGTGATCACGATGTTTTACAGCGCGTTTGTCGGCAATCCCTATGTGACCCTGCTGCTTTCGGGCATGCAGGCGGGCGTCGCCGCGGTGCTGTGCGACGTGGTGCTGAGCATGGGGCGCGGCGTGCTGGCCCAGCGCTCGGCTGTCAAGAACGCGGTCATGGCTGCGGCGTTTGCCGCGGTGTATGTCTTTGATGTGAGTGTGGCGATGGTCATCGTGTGCGCGGGCGTGCTGGGCGCTGCCTTACAGCTGGCTGCGCGGAAGGAGGCGGACGCATGATCCTGTTTGAACTGTTCTGCGCGTTCTTTGAGATCGCGCTGTTCTCCATCGGCGGCGGCTATGCGGCCATGCCGATGATCCGCAGCCAGGTGGTACAGGCGCACGGCTGGATGACGATGAGCGAGTTTGCCGACCTGCTGACCATCGCGGAGATGACGCCCGGCCCGATTCAGCTCAACGCGGCGACGTTTGCGGGCATGCGCGTGGCGGGCTTTCCCGGCGCGCTGTGCGCGTCGCTGGGCGTGGTGACGCCGTCGCTGTTGCTGGTGTCCCTGCTGGCCTATGTGTACCGGCGCTGGCAGAGCCTGTCGGTGATTCAGGGCGTGCTGGGCTTTCTGCGCCCGGCGGTCGTCGCGCTGATCGCCTCGGCGGGGCTGGACGTGCTGCTGCTGGTGCTCTTTCACGGGCAGCGGATTGCGCTCCAAACCGCCGATTGGCTGGGCGCGGGCCTGTTTGTGCTGGCGCTGGTGCTGCTGCGCGCAAGGAAGATGAGCCCGATTCTCGTCATGGTGCTCTGCGGCGTGCTGTCGCTGGCTGTGGGTGTGCTCTTTGGCGCGGCATGAGCCGCGTTCGCCCTTTACAGCTTCAGATTTGTTGGGTATAATGGGTAAGGATGACAAGTTTGCATCATGCAATCTGTACAGTATGAGGAGGTACCCTGGCATGCAGCCCAATATCAGGTGGCTCGATGATCCGCGCGTGTTCCGCGTCGGCCAGATCGATGCGCACAGCGATCATCTCTATTACGAGAACGAGGCGGACGCCAAGGCCGGCCGGCAGACGCTGTGCCAGTGTCTTGACGGCGTGTGGAAGTTTGCCTATTCCGTGAACGCCAAAACGCGTCCGGCAGGCTTCTATGAGGAAGGCTACGACTATTCTGCCTTCGACGACATCACCGTGCCGGGCCACATCGAGATGGCCGGCTATGACAAGGTTCACTACATCAACACCCTGTATCCGTGGGAGGGCCACGAGTACCGCCGTCCTGCCTTCTCCGGCATGCCGGGCGAGCGCATGGAGGGCCAGTTCTCCGAGGCAGATTACAACCCGGTCGGCTCCTATGTGTGCCGGTTTGACCTGAACGAGGCGCTGCGCGGCAAGCGCGTGGTCGTCCGCTTTGAGGGCGTGGAGCAGGCGATGTATGTCTGGCTCAACGGCGTGTTCATCGGCTATGCGGAGGACACGTTCACCCCGTCCGAATTCGACCTGACCGACGCTGTCCGCGAGACGGGCAACACCCTGTGCGTGGAGGTGCACAAGCGCTCCACCGCCGCGTACCTGGAGGATCAGGACTTCTTCCGCTTCTTCGGCATCTTCCGCAGCGTGTCCCTGCTGGCCAGGCCCGATGCGCACGTGGAGGATCTGTGGGCCAGGCCTGAGGTGGATCTTAAAACCCTCGCGGGCAGGGTGAACGTGCGCCTGAAGCTCAGCGGCAATGCCGTGAAGGTGCAGGCCCGCGTGCTGGAGGGCGAAACCCTGCTGGCCACCGCCGAGACCGACGCGGAGGACAGGCTCTCCCTGACGCTCGACATGCCGGGCGCGGTCAAACTCTGGCACAACCATCACCCGAACCTGTACACGCTGGAGATCCTGCTGCTTGACCAGAACGGCCAGGTCGTGGAGATCGTGCCCCAGCCCATCGGCTTCAGGACGATCGAGCTGAAGAACAAAATCATGTGGCTCAACGGCGAGCGCCTGATCATCAACGGCGTGAACCGCCACGAGTGGAACTGCCGCAGCGGCCGCTGCATCACGGACGAGGACGAGATCTGGGACATCGCGTGCATGCAGCGCAACAACATCAACGCCGTGCGCACCTGCCATTATCCGGACCGTCTGTCCTTCTACCGCCGCTGCGACGAGGCCGGCATCTACATGATGAGCGAGACGAACCTGGAAAGCCACGGCTCCTGGCAGAAGGGCGGCGGCATCGAGCCAAGCTGGAACGTGCCGGGCAGCAACGAGGCCTGGGAGCCCGCCGTGCTCGACCGCGCCAGGAACAACTTTGAGACCTTCAAGAACCACGTCTCCATCCTGTTCTGGTCGCTGGGCAACGAGTCCTACGCGGGCGACGTGCTGGCGAAGATGAACCGCTACTTCAAGGAAACCGACCCGAGCCGCCTGGTGCACTACGAGGGCGTGTTCAACTGTCCGGAATACAAGGACCGCATCTCCGACATGGAGAGCCACATGTACACCGCGCCGGACAAGATCAGGGAGTACCTGGAAAACGATCCGCCCAAGCCGTTCATCCTGTGCGAGTACATGCACGACATGGGCAACTCGCTGGGCGGCATGAAGTCCTATCACGATCTGGTGGACGAATTCCCGATGATGCAGGGCGGCTTCATCTGGGACTACATCGATCAGGCCGTCATGGTGCGCGACGAGGTGACCGGCCGCGAGGTGCTGCGCTACGGCGGCGACTTTGACGACCGTCCGTCCGACTACGAGTTCTCCGGCAACGGCATCGTCTTTGCGGACAGAACCGAGAAGCCCGCGATTCAGGAGGTAAAGCATTACTATGGACTGCACAAATAAGCTGAAGCTCGTCTTTGGCGACCTGACGCTGGGCGTCAAGGGCGATACCTGGCAGGTGATCTTCAACTACATGCGCGGCGGCATCGAGTCCCTGGTGGCCGGCGGCCGCGAGTGGATGTACCGCGCGCCGCAGCCCACCTTCTGGCGCGCGCTGACGGACAACGATCGCGGCAGCCAGTTCCACCTGAAGTCCGGCTGCTGGCTGGCGGCGGATACCTTCATCCGCGTGACCGGCGCGCAGGTGGCGGTGGACGGGCAGGACATCGCGCTGCCGGTTCCCCCGGAAAACAACCGCTACACCCCGGACGAGCAGGCGGACAGCGCGGCGGTCACCTTCCTGTTTGAGACGCTGACCGTGCCGGCGGCGAAGGTCAGCGTGACCTACACCGTGACGGCGGACGGAAGGATCAACGTGGCGTGCAAATACTTCGGCCAAAAGGGTCTGCCGCAGATGCCGGTCTTCGGCCTGCGCATGATCATGCCCACGATGGCGGCGGGCTTCACCTACGAGGGCCTGTCCGGCGAGACGTACCCCGACCGCATGGCCGGCGGCGTGCCGGGCGTGTACGAGGTGAAGGGTCTGCCGGTGACGCCGTACATGGTGCCGCAGGACTGCGGCATGCACATGGCGACGAAGTGGGTGGAGGTTCGCCGCGATACGCAGCTGGCCAACACCGCCAATCCGCCCGAGAGCAGCCTGAGGATCACCATGGACGGCGAGCCGTTTGCCTTCTCCTGCCTGCCCTACACGGCCGAGGAGCTGGAAAACGCGACCCATCACGAGGAGCTGCCGCCGGCGCGCCGCACCGTGCTGTGCGTCTACGGCGCCGTGCGCGGCGTGGGCGGCATCAACAGCTGGGGCGCGGACGTCGAGGAGGCGTACCATGTGAGCGCCGAGGAGGATAGGGCGTTCTCGTTCAATATTGAGCTGTAAGGCTTACCGCGCGAAGCGAAGAAGGGAGTCTGAGGGATGAAATCCCTCAGGCAGGTTTAGGGACCGGAGCCTGCCGCCGCCGGTGGCGGATACAGGCAGGCGGAGCGTCGGGAATCGCAAGGAGCACCGGATGGTGCGACTATGCGAGTTCCCTGGGTCGGCAGCCCAACGTACCGCTATCGCGAAGCGCCATGTGCAAGAATCGCAGCGGAGCCGAAGGCGACTATTGCGATTCCGCCTGCGCTGATTTGAATCGTTCCGAACAATCACATAACAAAAGCTGCTGCGGAACAGTCCACGGCAGCTTTTTATAGTTTTCAAATCAAAACAGCTATGTGGTAAGCCACGTCAGGTAACGCTTCGCGCCCTGACTGCTGTTTCTAAATCGCTTCGCGATTGAGTACGTTGGGGGATTTCATCCCCCAAGCCCCTAGCCTGGGGACACTGTCCCCAAACCCCTTCTTCGCTTCGCGCCTGGAAGCCGAAGCCTGTCAGTGCCCGCCCAGCACCTGCGCGAACGGATCGTCGTCCTGCGTCTCGTCGATCAGACCGTCGGATTTGAGCATGTCGCGCAGCACGTCCATCTCGCTCTCCAGGTCGATGAAGCGGTACTCGTCCAGCGCCTCCACCTGCTTGAGGAACGCCTTGTCGATCACGCCGACCGCGTCGGAAATGCGCGCGCGCACCTCGCGGGCCTTGCGGGTGCCCGCCGTGTTCTCCAGCCGGGCGCGCGCGTCCAGCAGCTTGAGCGTGGTGGGCAGGTAGTAGCGCAGGAACGTGCGCAGCTGCGGCAGAAGCTGGGGCCGCTGCTCGAGGATCGAGAGGATCTGGCCGCAGCTGTTTTCGATCGAGTCGATCTGCGCGGAGAGCGTCTCGTCGGCGATGATGTCGTTGGCCTGGCGGATGCGGCGCATGGCGTCGTAGCCGCTGCGGATCACCTCGTCCACGCCGGCATTCTCGTCAATCGGCTGCTCGGGCGCCTTCTGCTGGGTCTGGGCGCGCGCAGCGGAGGACTGTGTCTTCGCCCACTGGCGGTTGATCTCCGCGTCGGTGGCATTGGCCTTCGACCATTGGCGGTTGATCTCCTCATCGGAGGAGACGACGCACTCCTCGTCCTCATACGCCTGCGCGCTGCCGGCTGTGCGGTGCGTATAGCCGCTCTCCTGCTCCTCCTGCTCCTGCGCAATCTTTTCAAGCACATGGAACGCGAGGTAAACGACGAACGGCCCGAACGGGCCCGCGATGAAGAAGGAGAGCACATACCACGACCAGCGGGGCAGATAGTTGAGCTTGTGAATCAGTTGTTTTGCTTTCATGGATGATTCCCTTCCCATTCCATTGCGATTTTTCCCAGTGAGGTACATTTGACGCAGGCGTCCCGGTCATTCTTCGGGGACGGCGGTTGCCCTGGGCGCGGGCAGGCCCAGCGCATCAAGCAGCAGCAGCCTGTTGGCTTCGAGATCGGCGACGACGCCGCTTGTGCCGTTTGCGCTGCCATAACGCCAGTGTCCCTCAAACGGCACGCCGATACGCGTGACGTTCGCGCCGCGCAGCCACAGCGCCTTGCCCAGCAGGCCGATCTGCTGCAGGGCGGAGTAGGACGAGTGCCACGCGTGCTTGAGCGAGGAGAACACGCCGGCGACGTTTGCCGCGGTCATATGGCCGGTCTGCCTGACCATGGCGGCGATCAGCTTGCCCTGACGCTCGCCGCGGCCCAGATCGTTGTCCAGCTTGCGGCAGCGGGCATAGGCCAGCGCCTGCGCGCCGTTGAGACGGCACAGGCCCTCTTCAAGCGGGCTGTCCGGATACCGGCCCACGGTCCTGTTCAGATAATTGACCTCGGCGCTCGTCAGCTCGACCTGTGCGCCGCCGATGGCGTCCACCAGCTCGATGACGGTGGTGAAGTTCACGCGGAACCAGCCGTCGATGGAGACGCCGAAGGTGCGCTCGACCGCATCGCACAGCGCCTGCTCGTCCCTGTTGCGGATGATCGTGTTGATCTTGGACAGCTTACCGTACTCATTCTCCACGAACATGTCGCGCGCGAATGTCACGGCGGAAATCCGCGTGCGGGTGAAGTCCACATGAACGAGCATGGTCACGTCGCTGCGGCCGGTCTCGTTCAGGGAGCCATAGTTGTCCATGCCGATGACCAGGAAGGTCATCTTGCCATGCGGATGCAGCAGCACAAACAGCGCCAGAAGAACGGCCAGCACGATGCAGGCGATGCGCGCGCGACGGTGCTGACGCAGATAGATCTTCGCCTTTTCAAAATATGCGCGGATGCGGTTCATAGACGGTCGCCTCCCGGGGCAGAATGTATAGTGCGGCAGGCAAAGCCTGCATCATGACGGATGGAATAAACATATCATATTTAGCGGGCAAAATCAAGCAGATTGCCTAGGATATGCGCTTTTCGTCAGAATGGAAAAGAAAATGGATTGCGGCGCCAAACGTTTTTGTGTATAATAAGAACGTTATGGATTTTTGCACAGGCTATCCCACTCCCTGCGGCTCAAATCAACCGCCATCGGGCTGACCTCCGGCGGCGCAAAAAGCAGCATGCTGACATACATCGAAACCCAGATCAGAGAAAGGAAATCATCGTGACTGACAACGAAAACCGCAAGACCCCCGATACGAACGAGGACAAGAACAACGCCGGCAGGCGCGCAGGCGTGCGCCGCCGCCCGGCTGTGAAGAAGAGCGAGACGGCTGAAAGCGCCGTGAAGAGCGAGAAGACGAAGCGCCCGTCCGCAAAGCCCAAGGCCGCCAGGGCCGCGGCGAAGCCTGAGCAGGGCGCGCAGAGCGCCGCGCCCAGGAGCCCGCGCAGGAAGCCTGCCGCGCAGGCGAAGAAGGCCGCGCCGGCCCAGCGGGCGGCTGCCGCCCCGCAGACCGCAGCGGCCCAGCAGGCATCTGCCGCCCCGCAGACCGCGCCGGTCCAGCAGGCTGCGCCGGCCAAAAAGGCCCGTCCGATCGCGGGCAGGAAGCCGGCGTCGCATCCGCAGACGGGCCGCCGCCGCGTGACGCCGCCCGCCAGCGTGCAGGCGGACAAGCCGTTCATCTCCCAGAGCCTGCAGCTGGTGGGCAAGAAGCCGCCGACGATGCGCTCCCGCGCCAGCGAGCACCCCAGCCGCGCGACGCTGCGCATGATCCCGCTGGGCGGCATGTGCGAGATCGGCAAGAACATGACGGCCTATGAGTACGGCAACGACATCATCATCGTCGATTGCGGCCAGATCTTCCCGGACGAGACCATGCCGGGCGTGGACGCCGTCATCCCGGACTTCACCTATGTGCTGCAGAACCGCGACCGCGTGCGCGGCATCTTCATCACCCACGGCCATGAGGACCACATCGGCGGCCTGCCGTACCTGATGCGCGAGTTCAAGGCGCCCATCTACGGCGGCAGGATGGCCGTGGAGCTGCTCAAGTACAAGCTCGACGACCGCGTCCCGGGCCTGACCAAGAGCTGCACGCTGCGCGCCGTGGAGGCGGGCGAGGTGATCCGCGCGGGCTGCTTCTCCGTGGAGTTCATCCACGTGAACCACTCCATCGCGGACGCTTTCATGTTCGCCATCCGCACGCCGATCGGCACCATCGTGCACTCCGGCGACTTCAAGATCGACTACACGCCCATCAGCGGCGATATCATGGATCTGCAGCGCATCGCGCAGATCGGACGCGAGGGCGTGCTGCTCTTCGTGTGCGAGTCCACGAACATCGAGGTGCCGGGCTTCTCCAAGTCCGAGCGCCACGTCGGCGAATCCATGGCCGACATGTTCAAGGACGCGCAGGGCCGCATCTTCGTGGCGACGTTCTCCTCGAACGTCTCCCGCCTGCAGCAGATCTTCACCGCCGCCGAGCGCCACGGCCGCAAGGTCGCGCTCGTGGGCCGGAGCATGCTCAACGTGTTCAACGCGGCCAACAACCTGGGCTATATCCAGATGAAGCCGGACACGCTCATCGAGATCTCCCAGGTGGACAGGCTGCCGCCCGAGCAGGTGTGCATCATCTCCACCGGCTCCCAAGGCGAGCCGATGAGCGCGCTCACGCGCATCGCCTTCAACAACCACCGCGAGCTGGAGATTCAGGCGGGCGACACCGTCATCATCTCCGCTTCGCCGATCCCGGGCAACGAAAAGCCCATCTACAAGGTCATTAACGAGCTGTACAAGCGCGACGCGAAGGTGTACTATTCCGCGCTGGCGGACGTGCACGTCTCCGGCCACGCCTCCCAGGAGGAGATCAAGCTGGTGCACAGCCTGGTGCGCCCCAAGTTCTTCATCCCGGCGCACGGCGAGACCCGCATGCTCTATCAGCACGCGGAGCTGGCGCACAAGCTGGGCGTGCCGTTTGAGAACATCTTCATCCTGGCCAACGGCGATATCTTCGAGATTGCGAAGGGCAGCGCGCGCGTGACCGGCTTCACCAACGGCGAGGCCGTGCTCATCGACGGCTCCTCCAGGGGCGAGGTGGACAACACCGTGCTGCGCGAGCGCAAGCTGCTCTCTGACGACGGCGTGGTCTCCATCGGTCTGGCGGTCAGCGCCAGAACCGGCGCGATGATGGCCCAGCCGGTCGTCAGCGCGATGGGCTTCCTGTACGACAGCGAGCACCAGAAGGTCGAGGCGGCCTGCCGCCAGCACGCGGCCAACATGGTCACCCGCACGATCGCCTCCGGCAAGCGGATCCGCGACTGCGTGCCGCAGCTGCAGGGCCAGATGCGCTCCTTCCTCTACGAGAAGACGAAGCGCCGCCCGGTTGTGATGATCAACGTGATTGAGGTGGAGTGAAAGCGATGCCACAAGAGAATCTGCCCGTCGTCCATGTCATCAACGGACGGCAGAAGAAGCTGCTCCAGGGCCATCCCTGGGTGTACGGCAACGAGATTGAGCGCGTCGAGGGCGAGACGACTGACGGCGAGCTGGTGACGGTCGTCGATTTCCGCGGACGGTACATGGGCACGGGCTTCTACAACAGCCGCAGCCTGATCACCGTGCGCCTGCTGACGCACCGCCAGGAGGAAATCAACGAGGCGCTGATCGCCTCCCGCGTGAAGGCGGCCTGCGCATACCGCAGGTTCGTCCTACAGCGCGAGGACACCGATTCCTGCCGCCTGATCTACGGCGAGGCGGACCGCCTGCCCGGCGTAATCGCCGACCGCTTCGGCGGCGTGATCGTGCTGCAGGTGCTGGCGCTGGGCATGGAGAAGTACACACAGGTGATTGCGGACACGCTGGTGGCCTGCGAAAACCCAGCGTGCCTGCTGCTGAACAACGACGACGCCATCCGCCAAAAAGAGGGCATGACCTGCTTTACGAAGGTGCTGCACGGCGCGCTGCCCGAGGAGACGGTCATCCATGAGAACGGCATCCGGCTCGCCGTGGACGTGCAGGGCGGCCAGAAGACCGGCTACTTCCTGGATCAGAAGGACAACCACCTGTTCGTGCGTCCATTCTGCAAGGATGCGCGCGTGCTGGACTGCTTCTCCTACATCGGCGGCTTTGCGCTCAACGCGGCCATAGGCGGCGCGCGCGAGGTGACGGCGGTGGACATCAGCGAGAGCGCCGTGGAGCTCATCCGCCGCAACGCAGAGCTGAACGGCGTGCAGATCAACACTGTCTGCGCGAACTGCTTTGACTTCCTGCGCGCGCAGGTAAAGGAGAAGCAGAAGTACGACGTGATTGTGCTCGATCCGCCGGCCTTCACCAAGGCGCACGCGAACATGGCCAACGCCTGCCGCGGCTATAAGGAGATCGCGCTCTCCGCAATGCGCCTGCTCCCTGCGGGCGGCGTGCTGGCGACGCACAGCTGCTCCTACCACATGCCGGAGGATGTGTTTGTCAATACCGTCCTCTCCGCCGCGCAGGATCTGCACCGTCAGGTGCGCGTGATCACGCTGCGCAGGCAGGATATTGACCACCCGGTGCTGGCCGGATACCCCGAGAGCCACTACCTCAAGAGCCTGTGGCTCCAGATGCTGGATTGATCAGAAGAGCTGCGTATTGAAGCGCGAAGCGAAGAAGGGAGTCTGAGGGATGAAATCCCTCAGGCAGGTTTTAGGGCGGCAGCCCTAACGTACCCATATATCAAAAAAGAAGCCGTCTCAGAGCAGGAGGCATAGCCTCCTACGATTGAGACGGGGAATACCTGCAAAGCGTGTTCCAGAATAATTCCATCAAGCGGATGGCCGGAAGGCTGTCCGCTTTTGCTTAACCAGCGGTTATCTTTTTCTCTTTATGCTTAACTTTGCCTCGCTTGTGCGCGGGCGCGGGATGTGCTATGCTGTGTTCACAGGCCTGAAGAGAGAAAGGGAGCATGACCTATGCTGAGCATGAACGAGATCATCCGCGCCCGCAGACGTGCGCTGGGCATGACGCAGGAGCAGCTGGCCGAGCGCCTGGGCGTGAGCGCGCCCGCCGTGAGCAAGTGGGAGCAGGGCGCGTCGTATCCGGATGTGACGCTGCTGTCCGCGCTGGCCCGTGCGCTGGGCATCGACCTGAACGCGCTGATGGGCTTTGAACGCACGCCGGAGAAGGCGGAGATCACCCGGATGCTCACACGCGTGAGCGACGCGGCGAAGGCCGAGGGGATCGACGCGGGGCTTTCCCTGGCCAAGGAATTCCTGCGGGAATACCCGTCCTGCGGCGCGCTGCTCTTCGGCCTGGCGGCGACGCTGGAGGGCCGGATGGTGATGGCGGGCATGACGCAGGCGGAGCGCGAGCCGGTTTCCATGCAGCTGGAGGACTGGTATGTGCGCGCGGCGGACAGCGACGACGAGGAGGCGCGGGAAGCGGCGGCGCATCTGCTGGCCGCCCGGGCGCTGAATCGGGGCGACGCGGACGCGGCGCAGGCCATGATGGCGCGTCTGCCGCGCGAGCCTGCGGCGGCCCGCTGGACGCTGGAGACCGGGCTGCTGCTGGCCCGGGGCGAGCGAGAGCAGGCGATTTCCTATGTGCAGAAGGCGCTGTTTTTGCGCGCGGGCGACATGCAGCAGATGCTGCTGCGGCTGATTCAGCTGGCGCTGGATGCGGGGGAGACGGACCGCGCGCAGGCGATGGCCGAGCTGACGGACGGGTTTACGGCGCTGCTGTGCCTGCACCCGTATGTCGGCCATCTGGCGCAGCTGATGCCCGCGCTGGCAAGGCGGGACAAGCCTGCCTGCATGGAGCATATCCACGCGATGCTCGAGGCGCTGCGATTGCCGTGGTCGCCGGGAACCTGCCTGCCGTATGACCGTGCCGCGCTGGGCCAGGGGGTGTCGGGGGATATGCTCGGCGGCATCGTGCGGGAGATGGAGGAAAGCGAGGAATACGCGTTTCTGCGGGAGGATGCGGCGTTCAGGGCGATGCTGGCGCAATACCGCGCAAAATAAGGTAATACTATTCTCAGATTAAACTGACAAATCTACTTGCGCCTTTTCCATTCTGGCGTCCGCTCATTCCATTCAACGTAGCGCCGCTACGCCTCATTTCATTCGCGTTAGCCAGAATGAAAAATTCGCTTCGTATCTTGTGTCACTTTTATCTGAGAATAGTATAAAAGCTGCCGGGCGCATGCCTGACAGCTTTATCTTATACTAATTCGCAGTTAAAATGCTTAACAGAGCGCATCAGATTTTTCGCTTTGACGAAGCCGAGTGAAGTGAGGCGTTACTTAAGGTACGTTGAACGGAATGAGGCAAAGTCAGGGCGGAAAAGATGGTGCGTGGATTAAGCTATTTTAACAAGAATTAGTATTATCATTTTACGGATACGCCAGCCGGATATCGTCCTTTTTGACGTTCCTCCAGTCAAACACCTTCGTCAGCTCCGCAAGCCCTGCGGGCCGCTTTTCGGGAAGGATCCCGGCGGAATACGCCAGCATGCCCAGAATCTGCTCGGGGGTCATGACCTTCGAGAGCGCCGTCAGGTCGAGATCCTTGTCGCGCTTGGCGAGGCGGCGGCCCTGGCTGTCCATCAGCAGGGGAATGTGGCGGTAGACGGGCGTGTCGTACCCCAGAAGCCCTTGCAGATAGATCTGGCGCGGCGTGGCGGACAGGATGTCCCGGCCGCGGACGATCTCGTTGACGCCGGAGAGCGCGTCGTCCACGACGACCGCCAGCTGATAGGCGAACAGCCCGTCCGAGCGGCGCAGGATCACGTCGCCGCAGTCCCGCGCAAGGTTCTCGCAGACCGGGCCGAAATGCCGGTCTGTAAAGGATACGGTCTCGTCCGGCACGCGCAGACGCATGGCGGGCGTGCGGGTCTTGATGCGTTCGGCGATTTCCCCGGGCGTGAGGGCGGCGCAGGCGCGGTTATAGACCGGCTCGCGGTCGCCCAGGTTCGGGGCCTGCGCGGCGTGCAGCTGGGCGCGGGTGCAGAAGCACGGGTAGATCAGGCCCATCGATTGCAGATGATCAAAGGCCTGCGCGTAGATCTCCGTGCGCTGACTCTGGTAAATGGGCGGCTCGTCCCAGTCAAAGCCCAGAAAGCGCAGATCGGCAACGCACTGGTCGGCCAGGCGCCTGGGGCAGCGCGGCGCGTCCAGATCCTCGATGCGCAGCAGGAACCTCCCGCCCTGGCTGCGGCAGGAGAGCCAGGCCAGCAGGCAGCACAGCAGGTTGCCCAGGTGCAGCCGCCCGCTGGGCGTGGGCGCGAAGCGCCCGACCACCGGCGTGCTCATGCGTCCGTCAGCGGATTGCGCGCGCCGCTGTGCTTCTTCTCGCCGTCGGGCATGATCAGCTCGATCTCCAATCGGTCAAAGTCCACGCTCTCGGTGAAGTGCTCCTTGGTGTAGGACGTGCGGCCGAACTTTTCAAACTCGCGGTTGTGCTTGGGCAGCTGCAGCGGGCGCTGCACGTCGAACCGTCGGCAGATTTCCAGAAACGCTTCCTCGATGTCGTCGTTCTCAATGGCGATGGTCTCCTGCCGGGCGATGCGGTGATGCCGGATGAGACGGCCCCAGAGCCTGTTTTTGTCCATGTTTGTCTCCTTGCCTGCGCGCGGCGAATGCGCTATAATAAACAATCGGTGAGATGATTTTATATGATCGAAGGGGATTTGTAAAGGCATGCGGCTCACACTTTGTCCGCTGTTCTCCGGTTCCTCCGGCAACAGCATCTATATCTCCGCCGGCGGCGTGCGGCTGCTGGTGGACGCGGGCATGAGCGCGTCACGCGTGGAGGCGAATCTGCGCGAGATCGGTGTGGATATCCGCGACATCGACGCGATTCTGGTGACGCACGAGCACGTGGATCACATCCGCGGCCTGGGCGTGCTCTGCCGCAAGTACGGCCTGCCGGTCTACGCCAACGAGGGCACCTGGGACGGCATCCTGCTGCGCGAATCGGGCATTCCGCTGCGCTGCGTGCGCACGTTCTACACGGGCGAGGACTTCTACATCGGCGGCGTGAACGTGCATCCGTTCCCGATTCCGCACGACGCGAAGGAGCCCGTGGGCTACAGCTTTGACTGCCAGGGCCTGCGCTGCGCGGTGGCGACGGACCTGGGGCACATCTGCGAGGGCTGGATGAATGCGGTCAGCGGCTGTCAGGCGCTGGTGCTGGAGGCCAATCACGACGTGGAGATGGTGAACCGCGGCCCGTATCCCTCGCACCTCAAGCGCAGAATCCTGGGGAAAAAGGGCCATCTGAACAACGAGGACTGCGCCAGGGCGCTGCTTTCGCTGGTGAAGTCCGGCACGCGCGCGGTTTTTCTTTCTCATCTTTCTCTGGACAATAATTTGCCCGAATTGGCATATAATACCGTGTGCGGAGCCCTGCGCGAGGCGGGCTATGACGTGGGCACGGATGTGCGCGTGTCGGTTTCCCGCAGGGACAAGGTGTCGGACATGCTGGTGCTGACCAGCGAGGATGTGCAGGCCGTGTGAACCGGCCCGCTGCCGATTCAAAGGATGGAAGAATCGACAAACCAACAAGGAGGCCATGGAGATGGGGCGCAGGGTGACGCTGAACCTTGACGGTGAAACGCTTGATAAGCTCGACGCGCTGGCCGAATCGCTCGGCTTTTCGCAGGAGATGGCGGCGGTGTATGCCATCCGCCTGGTGAGCGCATGCGTGGAGGAAGGGCTTCTTGCGGACGTGCCCGCCCGCGCCTGGCCCCGGGAGGCCCAGCTGCTCACCGGCACCGGCGGGAAGGTGATTGAATTCTACGCGCGGCGCGAAAAAAATGCGGAGGAGAGCGATTGAGCGCATAATCGCGGCGATATCGGTGCAGACTTCCTTTCGTAGAAAGGAGTGGACTGCATGGATCGACTTTCCCTTTTGCTTGTCATCATCGGCGCGATCAACTGGGGCCTCATCGGGCTGTTCCAGTTTGACCTGGTGGCGTTCCTCTTCGGCGGACAGGCTGCGCTGATCTCCCGGGTGCTCTACACCATCATCGGCGCGGCCGGCGTGTGGAGCATCTCGATGCTCTTTACCAGCCGGGATGCACGGCAGGAGCGCCACACACAGCCGCGCGTTGACGGCGCAAACGCCTGATTTCATGAAGCTTACCCCTGTTCCTCACCCGTGATGCGCGGGCGGGGAGCAGGGGTAAAAAAATCCTCAAAACGCAGCAATTCCCCCCTGTCATATCCCTTTTCGATGGTGTATAATAGGAACATATGATGGTATAAAGGGAGGATAACCTGTGGACGCGATTGTCGAGCAATTCTCTGCGGTTCTGTGGAACGTCATCAACAGGCCGAGCGTTGTCGATCTCATCGATATCCTCCTGCTCACCCTCATCATCTATGAAATGCTGCTGCATCTCAGGCACACCCGCGTCTCCCAAACGCTCAAGGGCATCATTGTGCTGCTGCTGGCCACCTGGCTGAGCGATGTGGTCGGCATGCGCACCATCCATGCGCTCCTGTCCTGGGTGATCAACGCGGGGCCGGTGCTGCTGATCATCCTGTTCCAGCAGGAGATAAGGCGCGTGCTGGAGGAGTTGGGCGCGACCAATCTGTTTGATTCCGCGGCGCGCATGCAGCTGACCAGCAGCACCGATCTGATGATCGACGAGCTGATTCTGGCGCTGGAGCACATGGCCCGCCGCCGCGTGGGCGCGCTGATCGTCATCGAAAACAAGACGCATCTGAACGATGTCATCGCCACCGGCACGCGCGTGGACGGCGTGATCTCCCAGCCGCTGCTGGAAAACATCTTTGAGCCGAACACGCCGCTGCATGACGGCGCCGTCATCGTGCGCGGGGACCGCATCGTCTCCGCCGCGTGCCTTCTGCATCTGTCCGATACGACGGGCGTGGGCCGCGATCTGGGCACGCGCCACCGCGCGGGCCTGGGCATGAGCGAGATTTCCGACGCGACGGTCTTCATCGTCTCCGAGGAGACGGGCATCATCTCGATGGCCAGGGGCGGCGAGCTGGTTCGTCACCTGGACGAAACCTCCCTGCACAAGATCCTTCACGAGCTGTACGACAGCGAGGAGAAGGCGCCGAGCCGCCTGAGCCTGAACGTGCCGCTGCTCAATCTCAAGCAAAGGAGGCGGGCCGCACATGATGAACAGCAGACCGAAGAAAAGAAATAACGCGCCCCGCGGGCCGTTCAAGGGGCTGCGCGGCTTTGTGGCGGGCATCCTCTCGAGCAAGCGCTTTCTGCTGATCGTCTCGCTGCTGGCCGCGCTGCTGATCTGGAGCGTGCTGGTCGCCTCCGATACGACGCTGACGCGCCCGAAGACCTTCCAGAACGTGGCGGTGAGCGTCGTTGGTGAAGCGGCGCTCAAGAGCCGCGGCTATATCGTGATGGACGACCTGAACGAGCTGGTCTCCGGCGTGCGCATGACCGTCGAGGTGACGCAGGCCAATTACAACCGCGTGAGCGGCACGTCCTACAACCCGCACTTTGACCTGACGGACGTGACGGGCGTGGGCGAAAACACGCTGGAAATCGCGTATTCCTCTCAGATTTACGGCCCGGTCATCGCCTGTGAGCCCTCGACCATCACCGTGAACGTGGAGCGCTACATGACCCGCCGCGTGCCGGTCGTGCTGGAGATGACCGGCTTTGCGCCGGAGGACGTGTACCTGGACAGCTACCGCACCGACCCGACGATGCTCTCGGTGTCCGGCCCGCAGTCGCTGGTGACGAGCGTGGCGCGCGCGGTGGCGAAGCTGGATCTGTCCGCGCTCTCCACGGACCGCGCCAGCGACCGCACGGCGCTTGACGTGGAGCTGCAGGACACATCCGGCGCGGTCATCGTGTCGGACAAGCTGGAGATCACGAACCAGACGGTCATCACCGATTCTGTCGTCGTGGATACGGAGGTCGTTCCGGCGGCGCTGGTGCCGCTGGAGCTGGAGAGCCTGGTGAGCGGCGAGCCCGCAGCGGGCTACGAGCTGGCGGACATCTATGTCGAGCAGGACGCGCTGCGCGTGGCCGCCAAGCAGGATATCCTGGGCTCGATTGAGTTCATCACGGCCGATCAGCCGCTGGATATCTCGGGCGCGACGAGCAGCGTGAGCGGCTATGCGCGGCTGAAGAAGCTCACCGGCATCGAGAACACGCTGCCCGGTGAGATCGCCGTGACCGCCGAAATCGCGGAAAAGACGATCGAACGGACGCTGCGCAATGTGGACATCGACGTGGAAGGCGCGGCTGAAGAGCTGAGCGCGAAGCTCTCCGTCCGGCAGAGCACCGTGCAGCTGACGGGCGCGTACAGCTTCATCGATGCGCTGGAGCGCGAGGACGTGCGCCTGTTTGTGGACGCGAGCGGCCTGGGCGAAGGCAAGTTTACGCTGCCGGTGCAGATCCGCATCGACAACGCGCAGGAATTCACCTGTGCGCTGAGCGTGCCGGAGGCGACCGTCACGCTGACGCAGACCAAATGACCGGCCTGCTGACGGCGGCGTTCCCGGCAGAGCGCCGCAGATTCCGCCGCCATGCGCGCAAGACCGGTGCCTTGCGAAAAGGATCTGTATAACGAACACGCGGGCGACAGCCCTTTTCCGGCCGCGGATTGCGACCGGATTTTTTACCTTATGTGGCATTGCGCAGGCCCCTGCTGCGGACATGGAGCGGCGCGCGTATGAACAACGGTGAGGAGTGAGCTGCACGATGGGTACGCTGGCCGATTCCCTGTTTACCGTGCTGATGAGCTGGGTGCGCGGTCTGGTGAACGCGCTGTGGGCGCTGTTTTCTTCAGATCACACGACGACCCTTGAATTTCTTGGCAGGCACTGGCTGCTGATCGCGGTGGTCATCATCGCGGCGGGCCTTGTGATCGACTGGATCATCTGGCTGCTGCGCTGGCAGCCGTATCACCTGTGGGCGCAGCGCGCGCGCAGGCTGCTGCGCATTGAAGAGCCGCAGGAAGAGGAGGAAGACCCGGCGCCCGCCAAGGCGCACGCGGCTGCGATGCCCAGAAAGCGTGATGCCGCGCAGGCGTGGGAAAAAGCCGACGAGGTGCCGCTGTACCTGGGCGAGCAGGACGAGCAGGAGGCCATGCAGCGCGCCCAGAGCACGCCGGATGCGTTTGCCTATCCGGGCATGCGCTATGACAGCGTTGCCCAGCAGGAGCTGGACGGCACGCGGCGCTACGCTGCGGTGACGCAGGAGGGCCCGGGCGCGGCCGAGGTGGAGCGCCGCAGGGCGGAGATCGAGGCCTGGCAGCTGCAGATGCAGGAGGAGGCCCGTGCGCGCGCCGAGGCAGAGCGCGCTGAGCAGGAGGCCTACGAGGCGGAGCAGGCGCGGCTGGCGCAGGAGGCCTATGAGGCGGAGCAGGCGCGGTTGGCGCAGGAGGCCTACGACGCGGAGCAGGCGCGGCTGGCGCAGGAGGCCTACGAGGCGGAGCAGGCGCGGCTGGCGCAGGAGGAATACGAGCGCCAGATGGAAGAATACGAGCGGCAGAAGGCGCAGTACGAGCGGGAGCTGGCCGAGTATGAGCGGCAGAAGGCCGCATATGACGCGGAGATGGCGCGGCAGGCCGCCGCACAGCAGCAGGAGCAGGGTGGAGAGATCGCGCCTGCGCAGGACGCTTCCCGCCGCCGCAGGAACGCCAAAAGGTCGTACAGCGACTATGTCGAGGGCGAGGATGTTGTGGTTCTGCCGGATGCGCCGCAATGGCCGCAGATGCCGGAGGCGGAGATCGCAGCGCCGGCAGAGCCTACACAGAAGAAGACCGGCAGCAAGCTGCTGGGCCGCATGGCGAAGATGATCGAGCCGGAGGAGGAGCAGCTCGCCGCGCGTCCGAAGCTGCCGCCGCGCGTTGACATGCATGACGCGTACAGGACGCCGGCGAAGCCGGGCCGCCGCAATCCCCGCATCTGAGGAGGAGACGAATGAACGACTCCCTGATGCGGACGCTGGAGACTGCGGCGGCGGCTCTGTCGCTGCTGCTGATGGGCGCGTGCGGCGTGGAGCTGGCGCTGCGCCTTGTCCGCGTGCTGCGCGGGCAGGAGAAGGCGGACGGCCTGACACAAAGGAGGAAAACCGCGCCGGCGTCGGCGCTGCTGACGGCGGCGGGCATCTGCCTGCTCTCGCGGCTGGCGCTGTACCTGTTGGCGTATGCGATGTACCGTCTGCTGGGCGTGGGGAGCGACGGTCTGCTCACCTCCCTGACGCCGCTGTGGACGCACTGGGACACGCGCCACTATATCGGCATCGCCGCGGAGGGCTACACAGCCGTGGGCGACGAGCGGCTGCGGCTGGTGTTCTTTCCGTTGTACCCGCTGCTGATGCGCCTTCTCTCGCCGATGACAGGCGGGAACCTGCTTTATGCCGGGATGCTGGTGTCGCTATTGTGCAGCGCGGCTGCGGCGGCGATGGTGTACGATCTCTCATATCTGCACTTTGGCAGGGAGACGGCGCGGCGAAGCGCGGCGTACTTCCTGTTCAGCCCGCTGAGCGTGTTCCTGTGCTGCGCGTACACGGAGGCGCTGTTCATCTGCCTGACGTTGGCGGCTGTGTGCCTGCTGCGGCGAGGTCATCCGTGGCCGGCGGCGCTGTGCGGCGCATTCAGCGCGCTCACGCGCATGCCGGGTGTGATCGTCGCGGGATTGTTCATGCTCTTCTATCTGGGAAAAATCCCCCAAAAACGGGCGAATGCCCGCGCGCTGCTTTCGTGCGCCGGGCAGGTGCTGCTGGTCTTTTCGGGCCTGTTTGTATACTGGATCATCAATGATTTGGTGACAGGCGATCCGCTGATGTACATGACCTACCAGCGGGAGAACTGGTTCCAGCGGCCCGGCACGTTCTGGGGCTCGACGGCCAACACCATGCACTACTTCCTTTCCAGCGTGGGCGAGAGCGACTGGCTGTGGACCTGGGGCTTTCAGCTGCTGTGCATGCTGGGCATCTATCTGCTGCTGGCCTTTGGCGCGGGGCGCATCCCGTTTGATCTGGCGGCGTACAGCTTCGTGTACACGGCGGTCGTGCTCTCGCCGACGTGGCTGCTCTCCGGCGCGCGGTATCTCTACGCGCTGTGCGCGCTGCCGATGCTGCTTGCGCGCATGCGCATCGGAGGAAAGGGACACGCGCTGCTGCTCGCGCTCTCGGGCGCGCTGCTCGTCGTCTGGACGTTCGGCTTTACGATTGCCATTCAGGTGCTGTAATGATCATTTCCCCCCCTTCCGGCGAACGAAGTTCGCCCTTCGCAGACTGTCATGGAGCCGCCGCGAAGCGAAGAAGGGTCAAGGGACTGCGTCCCTTGCGGGGTTTGGGCGGCAGCCCAAAAAGAGGTGCTCAATGATTCACGTGGTTTGCCCGAATCCCGCCATCGACAAGCTCTATGCGATCGACGGCTTTGCGCCGGGCGAGGATTATCCCGGACAAAGGCCGGTCGTGCGCTTTGGCGGCAAGGGCGTCAATGTGGCGCGCGTGCTCAGCCAGCTCGGTGCGGCTGTGCGTCTGTATGCGTTCATGGGCGAGGAGAGCGAGACGGGCTTTCGGCGCGAGATGGAAAAGCGCTGTGCCTGCGTGTTTGTCGCCGTGCCTGGCGCATGCCGCACGACCGTCAACATCATCGACCGGAAGAGCGGCCGGGAGACCGTGATCACCGAGCGCGGCCCGGAGGTCACGGACGCACATGTGCGCCTGCTTTTGCAGGCGCTTGAGGACAGCGTGCAGCCGGGCGACCTTGTGTGCTGCTCCGGCTCGATCATCGCGGGCGCGCCGAAGGAGCTTTACGCGGCCATCAGCCGCCTGAGCGCGAAAAGGGGCGCGAAATGCGCGCTGGACTGCAATGCAAAAACGCTGCCGCCGTCCCTGGAGGGCGCAGCGTATGCGCTGGGCAAGCCCAATGAGCGCGAGCTGTGCGCACTGCTGGGCGCGGCACGCACGCAGGAGCCGGGGGAGATTGCCGGGCTTGCCGGAAGGCTCATGCCGCCGTATGAGACGCTGCTCATCTCCATGGGCGCGCAGGGCGGCGTGTGGGCCGGGCCGGGCGGCGCGTACCTGGCGCGCGTGCCCGAAAGGCCGGTCGTCTCCACGGTGGGCAGCGGCGATGCGGCGTTTGCCGGCGCGCTGCACGCGATGGCGCAGGGCATGGACGCGGCGGATGCGCTGCGGCTGGCGATGGCCTGCGGCGTGGCCAACGCAATGCTGGGCGAGGTGGGCAGCGTGCGCCTGCAGGACGTGCGCGATACGATGCAGGAGATCGCCGTCACGGCGATTGAATAAAGGAGGAAAAGCGATGATCCATGTGCAGTATGAAGAAGCCGTCCGTCAGATGACCCGCGGCCTTGAGCGCTATTTGAACCCGCAGGACGCGAAGCGGTTTGCGGAGATCTTTGCGGGCAATTCTCTGGATGGCGTGTACAGCCACGGCATGAACCGCTATCCGCGCTATCTGGCCGACATGGAGAACGGCCTGTGCGACGCGAGGGTGACGCAGGCGGAGCGTGTCTCCGGACTGGGCGGCCTGGAGGTGTGGGACGCGCACTTCGGCGTGGGCCCGCTGATCGCGCAGCAGATGGCCGAGCGCGCCATTGAGCTGGCGAAGACGCACGGCATCGCCTGCGTGGCGCTGCGCAACAACAGCCACTGGCTGCGCGCGGGCCGCTACGGCCTGATGATGGCGGACGCGGGCATGATGGGCCTGTGCATGACCAATACCTGCATGAACCTCGTCGCCTACGGCGCGAAGGAGCCGTCCACCGGCAACAACCCGATCACCATCGCCATCCCGCGCAAGGCGGGCAGCCTGGTGATGGACATGGCGGTGAGCCAGTACGCGTTCGGCAAGCTGGAGATCATGGCGCAGGAGGGCGGCATGCTCGACACGCCCTGCGGCTACGACACGGAAGGCAACCTGACCTGCGATCCCAAGAAGATCGTTGAGAGCGGCCTGATGACGCCGATGGCGCTGTGGAAGGGCAGCGCGCTGTCGATCATGATCGACCTGATGGTCTCCATGCTCTCCCTGGGCCGCACGTCGCTTGAGATCGGCACGCCGGCAGATGGCGAGAAGGGCATGAGCCAGATGTTCGTGTGCATGAACCCCGCGGCGGTGGTCGATATGGACAAGGCCGAGGAGCAGATGGAGAAGAGCATCGCGTTCCTCAACGCCCTGGAGCCCAAGGACGGCGTGCACGGCGTGCACGCGCCGGGCGAGAACCTCAAAAGGACCCGCGCGCGCAACATGGAGCGCGGCATCCCGGTCACCGAGGATACCTGGCAGAAGATCGAGAACGCGGCGAAGTAATCCTGTTTTCTGATAGAAGCGAGCTGTAAGCGCGAAGCGAAGAAGGGAGTCTGAGGGACTGTGTCCCTCAGGCAGGTTTGGGCGGCAGCCCAACGTATCCCCATATGGCGAAGCCATTCAGGCAAAGCAGTCAGGGAGCGAAGCGTTGCCTGACGTGCTTAGCACATGGCTGGGTCTATTTGAAAACTGTATAAGGTTCATATAGAAGGCCTTCCTGCGGGACGGCCTTTTATGTGACCGGCTTGTAGATGAGGCGGTGCTCCATGCACGCCCACGCGTCCATGCTGGCCGTGCGCAGCTGGATCTCCACCGGCACCAGGTAGGCCTGGGAATCGAGCACCACCGGCACGCTGAAGATCAGGTGCAGGCTGCGGTAGCCGCTCTGCTTGGGCGCGGCGATGTAGTCGTGCACCTCGTCCAGCTGCGCGACGCCGCAGGTCATCAGCGTGTGCGCGAAGCGATAGACCGCCTGACGGCTGGTGAGCACGGCGCGCAGGCCCGCGACGTCGCGCAGGCACAGTCCGGCGGCCTGCGCGGTCTCGGGCATGCCCTTCTTGCTGAGCTTGCCGCGGATGGACGCGGGCGATTTGAGCCTGAATTGAAGTGTGAGCACGTCGCTCGCATGCCGGCCGCGCGCGGCGCAGAGCATCTCCAGTGCGGCCTGCACGGCGGCTTCATAGGGACCGTAGAATTCGCTGTTAAAGACGGGATCTGGGGAGATGGAGAAATCATGGGGCAGGTTTTTCGCTGCTGCAGTGGAAATCATCTGAAATTCACCTCGTATTCATAAGGAATGCTGTTTGTCCGGCTTTTGTATGATGATACCCTGGCGATGTTGCAGGGGTGTGGCCCGAAACGCAAGCAAATGTGAGCAATCATGGAAACGCTGCGGGATCAGCCGGCATGCTGCCGGCGCTGCCGCCTGCGAGGTGCTGTGCATCCTGCTGCCATGAGCTTAAGACCGAAGATAAGGATTTACGTCACAGGATATGCGGCGCGGGAACGGATTATGATGCGCGGCGCGAGCAGGTTTTGCTGTACAGACAGCGTTTTCTTCAGTATAATAAGGACGGAAAGCAAATCCGATCGATGAGAACGGCTTGGGCCGCACGGCGCCTTCATGTGTGTGCCGGTTCTTTCGGGAAAGGACAGATTGACATGAAAAAGAATGTTGTGAGCGATACGCTGCGCACAGGACTGAACAAAGCGCCCGGAAGGGCTGTGCGCCTTGTGCTGCTTGTGCTCGCGACCGCGGTGTTTTTTGTCTTCGCGCGCTATGCGCGCTACGCGAAGATTGACGAATTCAGCGGCTACAAGACCAGCCAGATGCAGGTGATGTCCGGCGTGATCTTCGGGGCGATCTTCGCCGTCTCCTACGCGGTGCAGCTGCGCGCGGGCAGGAAGCTGCCCGTCTACATGCACATCCTACTGGCGGTGATCACGGGCGCGGTGCTGCTTGGCAAGATCTCGCTGCTTGACTATGTGAGCGACGACTACGATATCTTCCTGAGCAACTGGATCTACGAGTATTCCCAGATGGGCATCAAGGAGGGCTTGGGCACCTACATCGGCAGCGACTACACGCCGCCCTACCTGTACCTGATGCAGATCATTTCCCGGGTGAAGGACTATCCGCCGCAGTACCTGGTCAAGGCGATCTCTATCGCCTTTGATGTGCTCCTGTGCACCGCGCTGATGAAGCTCACATCCCTTCGCGTGAAGGGCGAGGGCACGCTGCTGCTGGTGTATCACATCGCGAGCCTGCTGCCCACGGTTGTCTTCAACGGCGCGTACTGGGGCCAGTGCGACGTGATCTACACCTCCTTCTGCCTGCTGGCCCTGTACATGGGACTGACTCGGCGCAGCGCGCGCAGCATGATTCTCTTCGGCGTGGCGCTGTCCTTCAAGCTGCAGACGGTGTTCTTCCTGCCGGTGCTGCTGCCGCTCTGGCTCCGGCGCGACATCAAGCTTCGCCATCTTGTGCTCATTCCGGTTTCCTACATGGCGATGATGATCCCGGCGCTGTGGGGCGGCAAATCGCTGCACCACGTGCTGACGGTGTACACGCAGCAGGCGGGCAACTACAATTTCATCACGATGAACGCTCCGAATCTGTACCAGTTCCTGCCGGATCTGGACAAGGAGCTGCTGTTTGGCATGTTCAGCGGCATGGCTATGGTGCTGGCCTTCGCCTGCATGATGGCGATGTGCCTGCTGGTGAGCGTCTATCGCGACCGCCTGAGCGTCGATGCGACGCTGCTGGCGTGTCTGTTGATGCTCAGCGGCATCCCGTTCTTCCTGCCCAAGATGCACGAGCGCTACACGTTCGGCGCGGACGTGCTCGCGCTGACGGCGGCGGTGTACGCGCCCAGGCGCCGCTTCCTGCTGCCGCTGTGTTTCGGGTTCGCGTCCTACGCGGCGTATACGGCGGGCCTGCCGGGCGACAGGATCATGGATCTCAAATGGGCGGCGATGTTCCAGATGGTGGGCGTGGCGCTGACGGCGGCCGAGCTGTGGCGCGCGCTCCATGCGGACAGGCAGAATGCTGTGCTCTCGGAGGTGAAGGCATGATGACGGAGATGAAGGGCGCATGGCGCGACCCGCTGCGCTATGTGATGGACAAGCGCCTGGGCAAAACGGGCATGAGCCTGCTGTTTGCGGCGCTGACGGCGGCATTCTTCCTGCTGACCGGAAAGCTCTGCGCGGCCATGGAGGGCGCCGTGGTGATTGCTGCGTGCGCTGCGCTGTGCGCGGCGATCCTGACGGCGTTTGCCTGGCAGGCGCTGCGCGGCGAGGACAAGCCGGTGATCGTGCTGCTGTGCGTATCGGCGCTGGCGATGCTGGCTGTCGGCGCGCATCTGACGCTGCTGAGCGTGAAGCCGGGGCGGTACGCCAACGTGCTCGAGCCGATGCTTTCGGACATGTGGAACTATGGGCTGGTGACGGCGATGGCCTGGGAGGACGGCGCCTGGTCCGGTGTGTACCTGATCTTCATGGGCCTGCTCTCTAGGGTGGAGAACTTCAGCTGGCTGTATGCCGTGAAGCTGTTTGACCTGCTGTGCCAGTGCATCGCTGCGGGCGCGGTGCTGCGTCTGGCGATGCAGCGCGGCGCGAAGGTCTATGGCGCGCTGGCGGCGATGTTTGCCTGCGTGCTCGCGCCGACGATGCTGCTGAACGGAAGCCTCTGGGCGCACTGCGACGCGACGTTTGCGATGCTTGCGCTCTGGGGGCTGGCGCTGCTGCTTGATGATCATCCGCTGGCCGGCTGCGTGCTGTGGGGCCTGGCGCTGGGTACAAAGCTGCAGAGCGCATTCCTCTTTCCGCTACTGATCGTGCTGTTCATGAAAAACCGCGTGCAGCTGCGCCATATTCTGGCGCTGATGGCGGCTGCGTTCCTGTGCCAGATCGCCATCGTGCTGGACGGCCAGGGGCTGACGAGCCTGGTGACGCGCTATGCCATGCAGCTGGAGGACGCGCGCTGGGAGCTGGGCCTGTCAAACGGCATGCCGGGCGTCTACAAGCTGATGAATGTGGCGTCTGTGCGCGAGTTCAGCGGCATGGGCCTGTACCTGGGCATTGCCAGCGCGCTGCTGGTGGTGGCCGCGCTGCTGCGCAGCAGGCGCGAGCTGACGGGCGACACGCTGCTGCTGGGCGCGCTGCTGCTCGCCTGCGGCCTGCCGCTGATTCTGCCGCAGATGAACGCGCGCAGCTGGTATCTGGCGGGCATGCTGGCGTTCGCGTGCGCGGGCAATGCGCGCCGGATGGTCGCTGCGGGCCTGATCGAGTTCATCTCGCTGTGCGCGTACATGACGGCGGTCTTTGGCGGAGAGGTGGTGCCGATGATGCCGCTGGCAATGCTGGCGATTGCCACGGCGGTGCTGGTGCTCCTTGAGCTGCTGGACGCGATTCTGGTCAGGAAAAACGGGGAGGCAATGCGCGCATGAAGAGGCTGAACGCGCTGCTCGAGCGCGCGGACGACGGACTGCGCAGGGGGCTGCTGAGTGGCCGTCTTCCCGGCTGGCTGCTGGGCGGGTGCACGTTTGCGGCATTCTTCCTGCTGATGATGACGCGCACGCTGACGCAGCTGGCGGGCGCGCAGACGGCGGAACGCGCCGCGGCGGTGCTGGTGCTCTGCCTGCCGCTCGGGTTGATGCTGGCCTTCGCGATGAGGCTGGCCAGGCCACAGGAGGACGGGCTGCTGATGCAGCTCGGCCTGTGCGCGCTGTGCGCGCTGGCGATGCTCGCGCGCGTGAGCTTTATCGAGCGCTCCTCCGGCGATTACGACATCTATCTGGCGGACTGGATCGCCAAGCTGGCCGCAGGCTCGTTTTCGGAGGGCATGCGCGCCAACATCGGCGAGTACAACGTGCTCTATCAGTACATTCTCTTTGTGATCACGCGGCTGGGCGTGCCGGCGCTGTACGCGGTGAAGGCGGTCTCCTTCATCGGCGACGCGTTCCTGGCGGGCGCGGCGGCGAAGCTGGCCGGCAGAAAAAACGGCCTGTTGGCGTTTGGCGCGGTGCTGCTGCTGCCCACGGTGGTGCTCAACGGCGGCATGTTCGCCCAGTGCGACAGCCTGTACGCGGCGTGCGCGCTGTGGGGCCTTGCGCTGGCGCTGGATGACAGACCCAAAGCGTCGGCGACGTGCTTTGCGCTGTCGCTGTCGTTCAAGCTGCAGAGCGCGTTCATCCTGCCCATCGTCATCGTGCTGTGGGCGGGCAGAAAGCTGAAGGTGCGCGAGGCGCTGGTCTTCCTGCTGACGCTGCTGGCCGTGATGCTCCCGGCGCTGCTGGGCGGCAAGAGCCTTTTGAGCATCGTTGGCGTCTACACCGCGCAGACCGGGCTGTATACGGGCCTCAATTACAGCGCGGCGAACTTCTTCGGCCTGATGGAGACCGCGGGACTGGATGTGTATGCGTACGGCAATTTCGGCATGGCGCTGGCGTTTGGCGTGTGCGCGGTGCTGGTGATGTCCGGCGTGCGCAGGGCAGAGCGCATGACGCAGGAGGAAACCGTCCGTCTGGCGCTGCTTCTGGTGCTGCTGATCGTCTTTTTCCTGCCCCGGATGCACGAGCGCTATTTCTACATGGCCACGCCGCTGAGCGTCGCGCTGGCGTGCAGCCGAGGCGGCAGGGCCGTCATCGCGGCGGTGCTCATCGAGCTGGCGATGCTCTCCACCTGCTGGGCGCTGGCCTTCTCCCTGCCGATGGCTTCCGCGATGATGCTCGCGGCGGCGGCGCTGATTCTGTCGGACGGGAATTGCGATGGGGACAGAAATGTGTTATAATAATAAAGGTTAGTGTGTCATTGACACGTATTTGCGACGAAGCTGCTTCATGCGGCGCAAAGCGATCATGAAGTCTGGGGGATCAATCCCTCAGCCGGGCGTTGGGCGGCAGCCCGAAGAGGAGGTTAACCGTGAACAGGGAAGAGATGCTCGCTTTTTTGAAGAACGAGGCGCGCGGCATTGCCACGATGTTTGGGCCAAACTGCGAAACCCTTGTTCATGACATGACGCGTCCCGGCCATCCGATTCTGGCCATCTACAACGGCTCAGTGACGGACCGCGACGTGGGCTCCACGGCGGATATCTTCGGCGACATCGGCGATTACGACGAGACGGTCTACAAGAACAAGGACTACACCAACCAGATGGTGCTCTCCCGCGACGGCCGTACGCTCAAGAGCACGACGTTCAACGTCGTGGGCGACGACTATCACTTCGCGCTGGGCATCAATCTGGACATCACCAACATGGTGCGCGCCACGCAGATGCTCACCGAGCTGACCGCCACCAGCGGTGATCTGCAGCAGACGCTGATGCAGGACGCGCGAAGCCAGCTCGAGGAGCTGCTGCGCGAGTGCATCAGCGCCGTGGGCAAGGAGCCCGAGGCGATGAAGAAGACCGACCGCATGCGCATCATCCGCATGCTCTACAAGCGCCGCGCGTTCACCTACCAGAAGTCCGTGGCGATCGTCGCCGAGCGGCTCAACGTCTCCCGGTATACCGTGTACAAGTACATGCACGAGCTGGAGGAGGCGGAGAAAAAGGGAGAGCATCTGATCGAGTGACAAACGGCTTTTGTTGCGCGAAGCGAAGAAGGGAGTCTGAGGGACTGCGTCCCTCAGGCAGGTTTGGGCGGCAGCCCAACGTATCCCCATATGGCGAAGCCATTCAGACAAAGCCGTCAGGGAGCGAAGCGTTACCTGACGTGCTTAGCGCATGGTTGATTCTATTAGAAAATATGATTTGGGCGGAAGTTCTGATGTCCCTGGTCATAAGAATAGAGCACCGGCTGATTGCCGATGCTCTTTTTATGTGTGCTTGAAAGCAGTGATGGAGCGCCCACTGGGCCTTTAGCCCTTGACCGCGCCGGCGACAACGCCCTCGATGATGTACTTCTGGCAGAGCAGATACATCACGATGATCGGGATGACTGTGATCATGATGCAGGCCATCATCGGGCCCATCTCCACGCGGCCGTAGCTGCCGCGGAAGTACTGGATCGCCATCGGGATGGTGCGGTACTTCTTGATGTCCAGCACCAGCGTCGGCAGGAGGTAGTCGTTCCAGACCCACATGGTCTCCAGAATCGCCGTGGAAATCGCGGTCGGCTTGAGGATCGGGAAGACGATCTTGAAGAAGATCTGCAGCGGGTTGCAGCCGTCGATCATCGCGGCTTCTTCAATCGCCAGCGGCACCGACTTCATGAAGCCCGTGAACATGAACACCGCCAGGCCCGCGCCGAAGCCCAGGTAGATGATGCAGATGTTGAACGGGGAGTTCAGACTCAGGGTGTCCGCCGTCTTGGAGAGGGTGAACATGACCATCTGGAACGGCACGACCATGGAGAACGCGCACAGCAGATACATCAGCTTGGACACCGTCGAATTGACGCGGGTGATGTACCAGGCGCACATGGAGCAGCACAGGATGATCAGGATGACGGAGGTAATGGTGATGACGAGCGAATAGCCGAAGGAGGCCAGGAAGTTCATCTGCGTCACACCGTAGATGTAGTTGTGCAGGCCGACAAAGGATTCGGCCGTGGGCAGCTCAAATACGGCCGTGGTGGAAATGGCGGTCTCCGCCTTCAGGGAATTCTGCAGGATCAGGACGACCGGATAGATCCACACGAGGCTGAGCACGGTCAGCAGGATGCTCAGGCAGGCATCGACAACGCGGCGGGCGCCGGAGACAGCGCCGTCGTGATAAACCTTGGCTTTAGCCATTACTGCTGCACCTCCTTGCGACGGGTGAAGTAGAGCTGAACCAGCGCGATGGTGATGACCAGCAGGAAGAAGACGACGGCCTTTGCCTGGCCGATGCCCTTCCACTGCGCGCCGGAACGGGCGTAGAAGGTATCGTAGATGTTCAGGGCCAGCATCTGGCTCGCCTTGGCCGGCTCGCCGCCGGTGAGCGCGAGGTTCTGGTCAAAGAGCTTGAAGGAGTTGGTCAGCGTCAGGAAGGAGCAGATGGTGATGGACGGCATGACCATCGGCAGCTTGACCTTGATGAGCGTCTGGAAGCTGGTCGCGCCGTCGATGGACGCGGCCTCGAGCAGATCGCCTGGGACATTCTGCAGGCCTGCGATGTAGATGATCATCATGTAGCCGATCTGCTGCCAGCACATCAGGATAATCAGGCCCCAGAAGCCGTAATTGGCGTTGAGCGCCAGCAGCGGCAGGCCCATGTTGGTGAGGATGCCGTTGAGCAGGATCTGCCAGATGTAGCCCAGCACGATGCCGCCGATGAGGTTGGGCAGGAAGAACACGGTGCGGAAGACGTTCGTGCCCTTCAGGCCGCGCGTGAGCGCCAGGGCCAGCACGAAGGCGATGACGTTGATGATGATGGTGGAGACGATGGTAAACTTCGCCGTGAACCAGAAGGCGTTGACGAAGGTCGCGTCCTGGAAGACCTTCACATAGTTGGAAAGGCCCACGAACGTCGTCTTGGAGATCGTGGTGAATTTATGGAAGGAGAGATAAATGCCCCAGATAAATGGCCAGATGAAGCCGATGATGAATGCGGCCAGCGTCGGGAGCAGGAACACTGGCCAATACTTTTTGATCGCGTTTTCCATACACGAAATCCTCCCGGATCGATCAGGTGTTGGGGCAGCCTGCAAAAGCGCCCGGCGCAAAATTGCGCTTTTGCAGACCGCCCGCGGTTCAGACGAGGCAAAACGTAAAAGAGAGGAGGACGGGCGTAATGCCCGCCCTCCTGATGCTTGCGAAAGGGGATGACTTAGTGGGTCAGGTCATACTCGGTCTTCCAGCCATCGACGAACGCGGTCACAACGCCATTCCAGTCGCCGGTGCCGGCAGCATAAGCGGTCAGCGCGGAGCCCACGCCGTTCTTCCACTCCTCGGAAGGCATGGTCGGGAAGTTCCAGGACACCGGGATCTTGCCCTCGGCGGTCAGCGCAGCGTCAACCGCGACGAGCGGGTTGGTGGAGGCATACTCGCCGGTGAAGGTGTCGAACGGGACGACGAAGCCCATGTCCTGAGACATGCTCTTGCGGCCCTCGTCGGAGGTGATGACCCACTCGAGGAAGGCGATGGTCGCGTCGATGTCTTCCTGATCGGCCTCGCCGTTCACGCACCAGTAGTTCTCAGTGCCGGTGCACAGGCCCTGGTTCTCCTCGCCCTCAACGCCGATGTAGATCGGGAGCATGGTGAGGTTCTCAGCGCCCAGGTCCTTCACGTCGTTCCAGGCCCAGGTGCCGTTCTGATAGAAGACGGCCTTCTCGCCCACGAACTCGGCCACGGCGTCATTGCCGGTCTTGGAAGCCAGCAGGGCCGGCTCGCAGGTGGCGTCGGTGATGTACAGATCCCAGATCTTCTTGTAGTTGTCCAGATAGGTGCCCTTGATGGCGCCGGTGGTGCCGATGCCGTCAGCCTGGTACTCGTAGTAGATCGGCATGTTGGCCAGGTGGGTCTTGAAGCGCCAGTCGGAGGAGCCGTCCATGCCGGCGGACGTGAACGCGCCGTCGAGACCGAGCTCAGCCTTGCGGGCCTGGATGTCGTCGGCGACCTTCTTGAGGGTCTCGAAGTTGGTGATGTCGGCCACGGTGTAGCCGGCCTTCTCCAGCAGCTTGGTGTTGGCGATGATGCCGTAGGTCTCCACAACGTAGGCAACGCCCTTGACCACGTCGCCGTCCTTCAGCGCGAAGGCGTCGGAGGTCAGGTGCTTGACCAGATCGGTGCCGGAGAGATCATAGCAGTAGTCCGTCCAGTTCGCCAGACCGACCGGGCCGTTGACCTGGAACAGGGTCGGCGCGTCGCTCTTCTCGATCTCGGACATGAGGGTGGTCTCGTACTCGCCGGAGGCGGCGGTCACGACGGTCACCGGCACGCCGGTCTTCTCGGTGTAGAGCTTGGCCAGCTCCTGCCACTGAGCATCCTGCTCGGGCTTGAAGTTGAGGTAGTAGACGGAGGCATCGGCGCAGGCGGCGGAGGCGAGAGCCACGCACAGCACCAGCGCGAGCGCCAGGGCGATGATCTTCTTCATAATGAAAGATCTCCTTCCGAAAAAATATTCTGTACGGGCGGCATGACAGCTTCCCGCAAGCAGCAGATCGAGGCAAGGAATCAACATGCATCCCGGAAACGTTTCCGAAAAACAGCATATGATCCATTTGCAAGAAGTATTATAGAGGCATTGGGTGAAATTGTCAATAGCGAATTAAGAGAAACCTCTTGTATACTACATGATGAACAAATTCGTCAGACGTCCGGCAAGTTTGGCAATTTGTCGCGGACGGATTGAAAAAAGGCGCTCTATCCGCTATAATAAACAGGTTAAGGATGACAAGTACAAGCCTGTGCCCTGCGCGCAGGATGATTCGGAGGAGAAAACTATGAAACTCGGCGTCGTCGGTCTGCCCAACGTCGGCAAGTCCACCCTGTTTAACGCGATCACCAAGGCCGGTGCGGAGGCGGCGAACTACCCGTTCTGCACCATCGAGCCCAATACCGGCATGGTCGCCGTGCCGGATGAGCGCCTTGACAAGCTGGCCGAAATGTACAACCCCAAGAAGAAGACCCCGGCGGTCATCGAGTTCGTCGATATCGCGGGCCTGGTCAAGGGCGCGAGCCACGGCGAGGGCCTGGGCAACAAGTTTCTCTCCCATATCCGCGAGTGCGAGGCGATCGTGCATGTGGTGCGCTGCTTTGAGGACCCGGACATCATCCGCCACGCGGACAGCCTGAACCCGCAGCACGACATTGAGACGATCAACCTGGAGCTGATCGCTGCCGACCGCGACACTGTCGCCAAGCGCGCCGAGCGCGCGGCCAAGATGGTCAAGACGGGCGAAAAGAAGTTTGCTGAGGAGGCCGAGCTGGGCAGCAAGCTGCTGGCGCACCTGGATAACCTGCAGCCGGCGCGCACCTGCCCGATGACGGACAAGGAGCGCGAGATTGCCCGCGAGTGGTTCCTGCTGACCACCAAGCCGGTCATCTACGCCTGCAACATCAAGGAGGACGACCTGGGCAAGGACGAGGACACCATCCCGGGCGTGCTGGACGTGAAGGCGATTGCGAAGGAAGAGAACGCCAAGGTGCTGGTCATCTCCGCGAAGATCGAGGAGGATATCGCGCAGATGGACGAGGACGAGAAGGCAATGTTCCTGGAGGAGCTGGGCATCGGCAAGAGCGGTCTGGATCGCCTGATTGCCGAGGGCTACGACCTGCTGGGCCTCATCTCCTTCCTGACCGCGGGCGCAGACGAGTGCCGTGCCTGGACGATCAAGAAGGGCACCAAGGCGCCGCAGGCCGCGGGCAAGATTCACTCCGATTTCGAGCGCGGCTTCATCCGCGCGGAGATCGTGGCCTTTGAGGATCTGGAGAAGAACGGCTCCATGCTCGCCTGCAAGGAAAAGGGTCTGGTTCGCTCCGAGGGCAAGGAGTATGTGATGAACGACGGCGATGTGACGCTGTTCCGCTTCAACGTTTAACTGAACAAGATGAAAGGGGCTGTCAGGATAAGCCCTAAAAGAAAAAGAAAAAAGATGTGAGGAGGGCT
>CAMFCQ010000025.1 GCA_945948915.1 uncultured Clostridia bacterium
AGCGAAAAATCTGATGCACTCTATTAGGCATTTTAACTGCGAATTAGTATGATTTCTTCTTCATGGTCTGACGGTTTCTGGGCACATGCCTGGGCGGACCGGGAAAACAAACGAAAAAACAAGCGGAGCGGCTAAGAAGAGGCAGCTCCGTTTTATGCGCCCCAAAGGCTGTCAGGGCATCATCTGCAGCACGATGACGCTGTGCGGCGCAAGCTGAACCGGCCCGGAAAGCGGCTGCTCTCCCTGCTCGACGTGCACCCGGTCGGGACAGTCAAAGTCATTGGCGCTGTCGGCATCCGGCGAAACAAGAGAGAAGCGGTGCGCGCAGGCGTAGGGCAGTGCGGTGTGCAGCTGCACGGACACGGCCCGCTCGGGATCCTTGTTGATGAGGCTGACGGTCAGCACGCCGTCCTCGCGCAGGGCGGCGACCGCGTCCAGGGCGGCGACCGGGACGCCGTCCGCATCGACCGTCGCCATATCCTGCGCATAGCTGTCCACCAGATGCGTGCCCATCCGGTTGCGCAGCAGATCGAACACAAAGTACGCCGGGCGCAGCACAAGACCCGTATCGCTAACGCCGATCAGGCCGCGGCCGCACACGGTCGGCGAGAAGTTGGCCAGCGTGACCATATCGCCGTGGCGCATGCACAGATGCAGGAAGGACGCGGCGAAGACGGCGTCCGCCATGGTGTACTGCGTGTTGATCTCGTTGAGGGCACGCATGGCCGCGGCGTGGTCGTGGTCGGGATCCAGACGGGAGAAATCCGCAATGCCCGGGTGATACCAGCCGCGCAGATTCCACTCGTCAAAGGCGATCCTGACGCGATGCTCCAATCCCAGGGCGCAGAGCAGGCCGCGGACGGCGACGATGCTCTGCTCAAAGCGCGCGGGGGCCTGGAGGGATTTCCGGTAGCCGCTCAGCACGTTGGTCTCCCAGGCCTCGTCGAAGTAGCCGTGGATGCTGATGTAGTCGATCAGATCGCCCGCGCTGCGCAGCAGGGCCAGATTCCAGTCAACGTCCGGCACGGCGGCGGCCAGAATTTTGATGCCGGGGTCCACGCGGCGCATCATCTTGGCGCTCTCGCGGACGAACGGACCCCATTGCTGTGCGGTCTTCGCGCCGATCTCGCCGCCGGTGTAGTTCTCGTTGCCGATGGACCAGTACCGCACGGAGAACGGCTGCGCGTGTCCGTTGGCGATGCGAAGCCTGGCCCAGCGGCCCCGGCGGGGCTCATTGCAGTATTCCACCCAGTCGGACATCTCCTCCGGCGTGCCGGTGCCCGCGTTGGTGCACAGGTACGGCTCGGCGCCGATCTTTTGGCAGAAGCGCATGAACTCGTCGGTGCCGAACGCGTTGCTCTCCTCGACGCACCAGGCCTTGTCAAACGATGGAAGCCTGTCAGGTCCCACGCCGTCCTTCCAGTGATAGGCGGAGACAAAGCAGCCGCCGGGCCAGCGCACCACCGGGATGCGCAGACGCCTGAGCGCGGCGATCACATCGCTCCTGAAGCCGTCCGCGTCGCTGAGCGGGTGGCTGGGGTCGTAGATGCCGCCGTAGACCTGGCGGCCGAAGTGCTCGATGAACTGTCCGTAGATCATGGGATCGACGTCGTGCAGGGCACGCCGCTCATCGATGCGCAGCGTGATGGTCATGGTCATTCCTCCTGATCGTTCTGCTGACAGGCAAAAAGCCGGCGGAAGTCTCCGCCGGCGAGATTGGGTTAGCCCTTGACAGCGCCGGCCGTCAGGCCCTTGATGATGTGCTTCTGCATGAAGCAGTAGAAGATGAAGATGGGGAAGATCGTCACGACGGAGAGCGTCATGAAGATCGGCCAGTTGGTGGTGAACTGTCCCTTGGCGCGGAAGACCTCCAGAACCAGCGTCGTGTTGGTGCGGGAATTGAGGAAGATGTTCGGCGCGATGAAGTCGTTCCAGATCCACATCGTGTTGAAGATGATGGAGGTCGTGGTGATGGACTTCATCAGCGGGAAGATGATCTGGAAGAAGATCCTCGCAGGGCCTGCGCCGTCCACGATGGCCGCCTCGTTGAGCTCCCTGGGGATGGAGCGCATGTAGCCCACGGCCAGGAAGACCGTCAGCGCCGAGCCGTTGGCGTAGAAGGCGATCATGCCCGGCAGACTGTCCAGCAGGCGCAGCGTCTGCATGACCTCAAACAGAGACAGCAGGATGGCCTGGAAGGGCACCAGGAACCCCAGCATCAGGTAGACGAGCATGGCGTTGTTGAATTTGTTGGGGTTGAACGCGATGGGATAGGCCGCCATTTCGCCGATGACCACGATCAGCAGCACCGAGCACAGGGTCAGGGTGAACGTGTTGCGGAACGCCTGGAGAATCGGCGTCTTCTCAAAGACCTCGACGTAGTTGCCCAGGTACAGCGAGGTCGGGAAGGCAGTGGGATTGTAGGAGACCTCGCGCAGCGTCTTGAACGTGCTGATGACCAGGAAATAGAACGGATAGAGGAAGACGGCGCAGACGGGCAGGATGAACAGGTCGGAGAGCGAGAAATTGTCCCTCAGCAGCTTCCTGAGCTTCATCAGGCGTCCACCTCCCTCTTGCTCATCGTCGTGTACTGGATGACGGCAATGATCATGACCAGCAGGATGAAGATCGCGGCCAGCGCCGTGGATACGCCGTACTGGCGCTCGGAAATGCCGCGCTGGATGATGATCTGCGTGACGGTGTAGTTGGAATAGCCCGGGCCGCCCTTGGTCAGCGCGTAGGGCAGGTCGTAGACCTTCAGGCCGTTGGTCAGCAGCAGGAGCGTGTTGACCGTCAGCGCGGGGGCCAGCAGCGGGATGGTGATGAAGCGGAACTGGTCAAAGCGCGTCGCGCCGTCGATGGCTGCCGCCTCGTAATAGGTGGGATCGATCGCCTGCAGGTAGGCGATGTTGACCATCGTGTGCCAGCCGGTGTTGGCCCAGACGGCGACGGCGATGATGGAGAACTTGGCGATCCAGCCGCCGGAGGTGAAGCCGATGGGCTTGATGCCAAAGAGCGAGCCGAGGATGGAATTGAGCGCGCCGGTTTTCAGCGGCGAGAGGATATAGCTCCAGATATAGCCCAGCAGCAGCGCGCTGACGACGGAGGGAAAGAAGAAGATGGCGCGCTCCAGGGTCTTCACGCGCTGGTTTTTGTCCAGGCAGACGGCCAGCGGCACGGAAATCACGTTGATCAGCAGGACGACGAAGAACGTGTAGAACAGGGTGTTGAACAGCGCCTGCTTCATCACGTCGTCGCGGAAGACGGCGAAATAATTCCTGAGGCCAACGAAGTTGTAGGTGTGCAGCACGCCGTCGAAGTCGGTGAAGCTGTACACGAGCGTTTTCAGCAGCGGAATGACCGTGAATGCCGTAAACGCGAGGATCGCCGGAAGCAGGAAAACCTCATACTGCATCTGGCGGAGGATGCGTCCTTTTTTCATCGAGCCTTCACTCCCGTTTGGTAAGATTGCGGCCGCTGCCGGCGGCGTGAGAAAAGCTGAGGGGCGGAAGTCCGCCCCTCAGCCACAGGTGATGCGATTACTGGGCGGAAACCTCGGCGAGCTTCGCGTCCAGACGCGCGGCAGCCTCCTGCGGGGTGCAGGCGCCGACCAGCACGTCCTGAATGCCGGCCAGGAAGGTCAGGCGCAGGGACTCGGTGTAGGAAATCCATTCGCTCATCGGGATGTGGAACTCGCCGGCCTGCACGGCGGCGACGGCGTCCACGACCTCCTTGCGCAGCTCAGGCGTGAAGCCCTTGGCCACGGTGAAGCCGCCGTACGCGCCGTACTGAGCCTCCAGGCCCTCCGGAGAGACGCAGTACTCGATGAACGCCTTGGCCACCTCGGGGTTCTTGGCGTTGGCGTTGACACAGGGGCCGACGTTGATGCAGCCGCAGTAGTAGACATGCTCGGTGCCCGGGATGCCCATGACCTCGTAGTTGAGCTCCGGGTTGATCTGATCGATGGTGCCGCAGTTCCAGGAGCCGGAAATGATCATGGCGACCTGCTCGGTGGCGAACTGAACGACGACGTCATCGCCGGAGATGCCGACCATGTCCGCGTTCAGGTAGCCCTTGTCCACGAGCTCCTTGAGCATTTCATAGGGCTTGGTCCAGCCGTCCACGAACTTCGCTTCGCCGGCGAACACCTTCGCGGTGAAGTCCGGATCCTTGCTCAGCGTCTCGGCGCCGAACAGCGGGGCCACGAAGTTGACGGCGGCGTCCTGACAGTTGTCCAGCAGCGGCACATAGCCGTTGTCCTGCAGGGTCTGGCAGACGGTGAGGAACTCGTCCCAGGTCTTCGGCTCCTCGGTGATGCCGCAGGCCGCGAAGATGTCCTTGTTGTAGAACAGGCCGCCGACCCAGCAGTCCACCGCGGCGCAGTTGGGATACATGGACTTGACGGCGTCCGGGATGGTGCCGTCCTGCATGTAGCTCTCACCGGAGAGATCCATGCAGTAGCCGCCGACGGTCAGCGCCTCGCGGTTCTCCAGCGCCATGTAGAAGACGTCGGGCGCGGTGCCGGTGTACAGCAGCGTGGAGAGCTTTTCCACGTAGTCCGCCACGGGCGGCGCGTAGGTGTAGTCAACGGTCACGTTCGGGTACTTGGCCTTGAAGCCCTCGATGACCGGGGCGCTCAGGGTCTCGTTGTACCAGGAGAGGATGGACAGCGTGCCGCTCAGGCTGCTGTCTGCCGCCAGGGCGCCGGCGCTCACGGTGAGCAGAACCGTCATGGCCAGGAGCAGAGCAAGGATTTTCTTCACGATACAGACCTCCTTTTGTCGTTCGGGGGGATTTGGTGCATCCATTATATGACAAAAACCATGTGCGAAAAATATAATATATTGCTTAAAACTTGTAATATCGCGCCATTGTTTGCACTAAACTTGCCAACTTTTGCGGGAACGTTTATAATGGTTGAACAAACTGCAAGGGGCGATCTGCGCTGTGCCCGCAGCGGGATTCCCGCGCAGCTGCCCGAATAAAACAGAGCTTGAGGAGGTGCGCGCATGCCCGGACGCAGGACGCTGGCAGGCCGGTTTCTGCTGTTTTCCCTGGTCATCAACAGCCTGCTGCTGATCGTGCTGGGCAGCTCGCTGACCGTTCTGTCGGGCCATGTGATGCAGGAAGAGGTAGAGGCCTCCTGCGAGCGCATGCTGCTGCAGACCAAGCGGCTGATCGACACCTATTTTTCTGACGCGCGCACGCGGCTGGTGCGCCTGGCCTCCCTGTCGGATGTCATCGTCTGCATGAACATGGAAAACCCCAGACCTGCCAGAACGCTTGCGCATGAGCGGGAGATGGACCGCCTGCTCACCGGCGTGGACCTGTTCACACCGATTCAGGATGTGCTGATCCTGGGCAGGAACGGCTATGTGTACAACCTGCGCAACCGGCAGAATCTCAGGAGCGACTATGACTTTACGGCGCAGGACTGGTTTGTGCAGGCCAGCGCGGCCGAAGGCGGCGTGACCATCCGGATGCTCCCGCTGCACGATCAGCGCTATTACACCCAGCGCCAGGAGCCAACCGCCTCGTGCGAGCAGACCATCTCCCTGTCCATGGCGGTGCACAATGCCGACCGGCAGACGATCGGCGCCATCGTCTGCTGCTTTGACCTGTCGAGCCTGACCGCGCTGTTCAGAGACGCTAACAACGACCAGAGCGCCCGGCTGATGCTGCTGGATTCAGGCGGCACCGTCTGCGTGCAGAGCAGCGGCGAGGATCTGGGACAGCCGCTCGCGCTCACCGACGCGGGCAGAGCGCAGCTGCTTGCGCAGGAAAGCGGCTCCTTTGTCGATGCCATTGGCGGCGAGGACATGCTCATCTGCTACGACTCGCTGAGCTTTTCGGACTGGAATCTGGTCTTTGCCGTGCCCATTCAATCCATCAAGGCGCATTCCAGGCCGCTTCGTCTGGCGCTGGCGCCTGCGCTGCTCATCAGCCTGCTGCTCAACCTGATCATGGCGCTGGTGTATTCCCGCTCCGTTCGGCGGCCGGTGGCAGCGCTGCTCGATTCGCTTTCCAGCGTCGATGTCAATCAGATCGAGCCGATTCCCGTGCGCAGGGAATACCAGGAGCTTGAACGCATCAGCGAAAAATTCAACGACCTGCTGGCGCACATCGATCAGCTGGTGCTGCGGGATTACCGCACGCGGCTGGAGCTGAGCCGCTTTGAAATGGCCGCGCTGCAGGCGCAGATCAACCCGCACTTCCTCTTCAATACGCTGCAGCTTTTGCAGACGGAAATCCTCTACGGCAATACGGAAAAATCCAACCGGATCATCATCACGCTCAGTCAGATGATGCGCTACTGCATGACCAACGGCGAGGCTGCCGTGCCCGTCGCGCAGGAGATGGAATACCTTGAAAAGTACCTGATGCTCTTTGACAGCAAGTACGAGGGGCGGCTGCGCACGCAGATCGACATGGATCCGCGCGCCGCGCAGATGTTGATGCCCAAGCTGCTGGTGCAGCCGGTGGTGGAAAACGCCATCCGCCATACGGCGGACTGCGCCGCGGGCGACTGCCAGATCAGCGTCTCCGTGCAGCTTGCGGACGATCTGCTGATCATCGCCGTGGAGGACGACGGCAGCGGCATCGGGCCGGAGCAGCTTGAACAGATCCGGCAGGGGCTGGAGCGAAGGATCGACTGGAAGAAGCGCAGCATCGGGCTGGCCAACGTGCATCAGCGCATCCGCACGATCTACGGCCCGCAGTATGGATTGTCCATCGATTCCGGCCCGGACGGCACGGTGGTGCTGCTCCGGTTCCCGGCACAGAAGGAGAACTTGCCGGAGGACGCCCAAAGCGGGGAAGGAGGGAAGCGCCATGAAGCTGCTGGTGGTCGATGACCAGCATTCAGTTCACATGTATCTGCAGAAGGCGCTGGATTTCTCCGCAATGGGCTTTGACGACGTGCTCCATGCGCAGAACGGCGTGCAGGCGCTGGCGCTGATTCGGGCGCAACGTCCGCAGATCATGCTGCTGGATATTCAGATGCCGCAGATGAACGGACTGCAGCTGCTGGAGGCCCTGCGCCGCGAGGGGATTCCCTGCCCGGAGACGATCGTGCTGACCGCCTACAACGAATTCGATTACGCCAAGCGCTGCATCGAGTTCGGCGTCAGCCGCTATGTGCTCAAGCCGATCGATCCGCAGGAGATCACGGCGCTGCTGACCGAGGCCTTTCAGACGGTTTCGGCCCGGAGAACGCAGCATTACCGCTGGATGTTCCCGCTGTGCTGCGCGCAGATGGAGACGGGCGGCGACCCGGCTCCGCTGCCGGTGGGCAGCGTGGATCCCATGCCCTACGGCGTGGTCTGTTTGCGCGAACGGGACGCATCGCGCGCACAGGCGGCGTGCATCGAAGCGATTGCCCGCTGCGCCCGGGAGGGGAAGGTCTATCTGCTGATCGCCGTGCCCTCGCAGGAAACCTGGGAGGCGTTCATCGCCCGGCTGGCTGTGAACCTGCGAATGGAGGCTATTGCGGCAGGCGTCAGCTATCTGCATACCGTCCCCTCGGAAATGACGGCAGCGGCGGCTGAGGCCCGTGACGGGCTGAACGGGAGCTTTTACGCGCCCGATGTGCGGCAGGAAGGCAGCGTGCTCTGGAATCCGCTGCCCCTCGTGCTGCGAAACAGCTTGCAGATGATTCAGGACAGCTTTCTGCAGGAGGACGAAAACCGGATCTGCGAGCAGGCAGAGCAGGCATTCCTGCTCTTTGCGCGGGCCAATGCGGATCCTCGGGAGGTGCTCTCCGTCTGCCGCGACGTGCTCTTTCGCCTGCATGTGTCCCGCGGCGAGGCGGCGGAATACCGGGCATGGCCGGAGGACGAGGCGGCGGACTCGGCGGAGGGCCTGCAGGAGGCGTTTATCGAGGAGCTGCTGAGCTGCAGGCGACAGCTCGAGCCGGGCGTCGCCGGATCAGGCGCGGAGACTATCGGCCTGCTGCGCGCCTATATCGACGGCCATTGCGGCGAGGATCTGTCCCTGTCGGAGATGGCAGCCAAATTCTATCTCTCGCGCTATCAGATCAGCCGGCTGTTCAAGCAGGTGGTTGGGGTGAACTATCAGGATTATGTCCTCGGCGTGCGCATGAAGGAAGCCGCGCGCAGGCTGAAGTATACGGATGAGCGGCTGTATGAAATCGCGCGGGCGGTGGGCTTTGACGAGCCCAGCTATTTCAGCAACGTCTTCAAGAAGACCTACGGCTTGAGCCCGCGCGCGTACAGGCTCGCGGAGAAGGAGAAAAAGACATGAGCAATCAACCGGTCAGGGTGTTTCTGGATACCGACATCGGCCCGGACTGCGACGATACGGCGGCGCTGGCGATTCTTCTGCAGCTGTGCTGGGAAGGGCATGCGCGGCTGCTGGGCGTGACGCACTGCACGGGCAGCCCCTATGGCCTGGGCACGATCGACGCGATCTGCCGCCTGTTTGGCGTGCGGGTGCCCCTGGGTACCTGCAATACGCCGGATTTCCTCGCGGACGGCCCTGCGCTGTGCTACACGCCGTCCATCTGCGGGAAGTTCCCAAACGGATTCCCGCCCGGCGATGCGCAGCCGGACGCGGCGGATGCCTTCCTGCGGGCGACGGAGGGCGCGGCGCAGGACAGCGTGACGATGATCACCATCGGCCCGCTCAACAACCTGGCGCGCTTTCTGACCCAGCCGCGCACCGCGGAGCGCATGCAGCGCTGCGTCCGCCGGATCGTGATGATGGCGGGCTCCTTCGACGGCGATTTCACGGAGTGGAACGTGGAGATGGATGTGCCCGCCATGCGCACCGCCGCGCAGGTGTGGAAGAAGGAGCTGATCCTGTGTCCCTTCGGCGCGGGTGCGGATGTGCTCGTCGGCGAGCCGCTTGCACGCTATCCGGACAATCCGGTGAAAACGGCGTACAGCCTGTTCAACAAGGGCGGGCTGACGCGCCCTGCGTGGGATCTGGTCACGGTCGCCTGCGCCGTGCTCAAGGACAAGGGACCGTATGTGCTGAGCGAACCCGGCCGGCTGACGGTGAGCGAGCGGGGCGTCACCCGCTTTGAGCCAGACGCGCAGGGCAGCTGCCGCGTCGTTCGGCTGACGGGAACGGCACAGCAGGCGCAGGCGTGGCTCAATGAGATGCTCGAGCGCGCGCTGCAGACGATGACCGGCACGCCGTAAACGCCATCACCGAATGCCCCGTACAGAGAGGAGAGGACAACCATGAAAACCGCACCCGCGCCGCTGTTTCGCGATCCTATCTACGACGGGCCGACGGACCCGACCGTGATCTTCAACCGCGGGGAGAAGACCTGGTGGATCATCTATACCTCGCGCCGGGCGACAGCGCCCTGCCAGGGCGTGGCCTGGGTGCATGGAACGGCGCTGGGCGCGGCGTCCTCGGACGACGGCGGCCAGACCTGGATCTACCGCGGCACGCTGAACATGGAGCCCATCGAGCCGGGCCACAACACCTACTGGGCGCCGGAGGTGCTCTGGGCGAACGGCAAGTACCACATGTTCGTCAGCTACATCACGGGCATCCCGCAGACCTGGGCGCGGCCGCGCCACATCCTGCACTACACATCGGACAATCTCTGGGACTGGACGTATGTTTCGACCTTAAGCGAGCTGGGCGACAAGGCGATTGACGCCTGCCTGTTCCCGCTCCCGCAGGGCGGCTGGCGGCTGTTCTACAAGAACGAGGCCGCGCAGAGCCATACGCAGTATGCGGACAGCGAGGACCTTGAGCACTGGACGCACAAGGGCGACGCGACGAGCGACTGCGAGCAGGAGGGGCCGAACGTGTTCACGCTGGGCGGCGACGTGTTCATGATCGCCGACATGTGGGACGGCATGGCCGTCTACCGCAGCGACGACCTGACGAACTGGATTCGCCAGCCGGGCCGTTTCCTGGGCGATCCAGGCATCCGAAAGGACGACACCTGCCGGGGACATCACGCGGACGTGGTGTCCTTCGGCGACCGCGCGTATCTCTTCTACTTCGTGCATCCGCATGCGGGGGAATACCTGTACGGCGAGGACGACGCGCCGCTCAAGCGCATGTCCGCCATTCAGGCGGCGATGCTCGTCAACGACGGCGGCACGCTGAAGCTCGTGCGTGACGAGCCGTTTGATTTTGATCTGAGCGGCGAGCAGATCTGGTGAGCTGCGCGCTGACCTTCGGCTGTCCGCGCGCGTCTGCTGAATGTTTCGAATTGCATGAAACGGGCCCTGCGTCAGCGCAATCTGACGCAGGGCCTGCTGCTGTACGGAAGCTTGATTCGGATCTGCCATCAGCGCGCCGGTCCTGTCCCGTCCGCGTGCGGGTCTGACTGCAGGCGGCGCACATATTCCGTGGGGGTCATGCCGCAGATGCGCCTAAAGATCTGGCTGAAATACTGCGGGTTGTCGGCATAGCCCACCTGCTCGGCGACGTCGTAGATGTGCGCGCCGTCGCACAGCAGGAGGTTCTTCGCGCGTTCCACGCGCTTGCGGGCCAGATAGGTGGAGAAGCGCTCGCCGGTCTTCTGGACAAACTGCTTGCTCAGATAATCGACATTCATGAACAGATGGTTTTCCGCCAGCCACTTCAGCGACAGCTCCGTATCGGCCAGATGCTGATGCACCAGGTGCTTGATGCGCTTGATCAGATCCTGCGTGCTGCTATCCTGCGCCAGCATGAGCAGCCGCTCGGCGGTGATCCTGCGCATCGCATCGGGCTGCAGGCGATCCGATTCCACGAGCGACAGCTCAGAAATGATGTCGGCTTCGCTGTTCAGAAAGACGCATCGCGTCAGCACGTCCGTGGTGATCAGCCGCAGAAGCTGCGTGTCGGAGGTGGAGGCCATCAGCTCGGAAAACTGGGAGAGCGCCTCGCTGCAGGCTGGCTCCTCGCCGGCTGCGATGCTGCCCAGCAGCCTGCTTGTGGTGTGCAGGATGCGGGCGTAATTGTGCACATGGGTCATGCGCCCGTCGCTGAACAGGCGGATGGTGTCAAAGCGGCGCAGGCGGGGCAGAAGCTCGTGCAGCAGCGCGGAGAGCCCGGCGATTTTTTCGCGCCTGTATTCGATGCCGGTGGACTGCCCTGCGGGATGCAGCGCGCGGCAGGCCTGATCCAGAACGGGGTACTCCGCGGAATAGCTTTCAAAGAAGAAGATCACCGCCATGTTGACGCACACCATGTGCAGCGGTATGCCGGGGGCAAGGCGCTCGTGGAGGGCCGTCACCGCGCGGACACAGGCCGCCTCCGACTGCGGATCCACATAGTAGAGGCTGCATAGCTCGTAGTCAGCGTTGGTGAAATCCACATAGGGCGAGGAGCGCTGGATCAGCTCGTCCACGGGGGTGTCGCTGCTGAGCGCCTCCAGCAGGGTGGAGCGGAACAGGCTCCTTCGAAGCTCGGCGGCGCGGTCGTCCTTGGCGGCGAGGGCTTCCTTCTCCAGCCGGCGGGCGTAGCAGGTTTTGCGTACCTCCTGCATGATCTTCGCCACCTGATCGGGGTTGGTGGGCTTGAGCAGATAGTGCCGCACGCCAAGACGCATGGCGTCCTGCGCAAAGTCAAATTCGGCATACCCGGACAGGATGACGAACTCCGTGTCCAGCTGCGCCTCCCGCGCCCGGGCGATCAGCTCAAGGCCGCTGAGACCGGGCATCTTGATATCGGTGAGCACGATGTCGGGATACTCATCCAGCATCATCTCGTAGGCCTCTATGCCGTTGCGGCACAGACCGACGACGCTGATGTCCAGGGTGCTCCAGTCAATGATGTCCCGCAGGGATTCGCGGATCACGCGCTCGTCATCCACAATCAGCAGTCTCAGCATGGTTTTCTCCTTTCCTGATCCTTGGAAAATCGCGTGAAGCAATGCGCGGCGGGCGCGGGCTTCTTTCACGGCGATAGAAAATGGCGTCAGGCATCGTGCAGCGGGAAGGTGAGGCGGCACACCGCCAGCCCGTCCTCGTTGAACAGACGCAGACCATAGGGCTCGCCGTAGGTGAGGCGCATCCGCTCGTCGATGTTGGTCAGGCCGATGCCGAAGCCGTGAGGCTGCGCCTTGCCGCTCCTGAGCCTGTCAAGCAGATCCTCGTCCAGTTCGGAGCCGGAGTTCTTGACGTCGATCAGCAGCAGCGTGTCCGAGCGCCGCGCCTGCACCAGGATCAGGCAGCACTCGTCCATGCTGTTTTCCACCGCATATTTCACCGCGTTTTCCACGAGAGGCTGAATCACCAGCTTGGGAATCATGATCTGCTGAAGCTCCTCCGGCACGTCGCAGCGATAGGCGAGATGCTCTTCAAAGCGGTATTGCTGAATGGTGATGTAGCAATCCACCAGCGCGAGCTCCTCACTCACGGTGATGAGCTTGCAATGCCGGTTCAGCGACACGCGAAGATATTTTCCCAGCGCATCAACGATATCGGAAATATCGGTCAGATGCGCGGCGCGGGCGCGCCAGTTGATGCTGTCCAGCACGTTGTAGATGAAGTGCGGGTTCATCTGCGCCTCCAGGTTGCGCAGCTGCATCTCCTTGGAGAGCAGCTCGCTGGCATAGCGCTCGTTGATGAGCTGCGTCAGCTCCTGCGCCATGTGATCGAAGTGGCGGTGCAGCACGCCGACCTCGCTGATGGAGACCGCCGTCTCCTGTGGGGGAGATGCGGCCAGGCCGCCGTTGGCGAAATCTTCCATCTTCTGAATGAGAGAGGTGAAGTCCCGGGAGATTTGCCGGGCGAAGCGACCGGAAACGAGCAGCGAAAGCAGAAGCGTCAGCAGCATGACGCCCAGGAACACGAGAAGGGAACGCTCCATGCTGCGGTGCTGCGCGTCGTTGTCCACCATGCAGATATAGTCCCAGCCGTAATCCTCCACGGCGCCCATCTGCCAGAAGTAATGGCGGCCGTCCAGCGTGACGCTGCCGTAGCTGCCGTCTGTGCTGCCCATCAGGCGGGAGGTATCCAGGCCCTGCAGCACGTCGCTGCGGTAGAGCTCGCGGTCGCCCTCCCGCAGCAGGTACGCGCTGTCCTTGTACTGCCTGCTGAAATCCACAGCATCCCCGACCAGGACATCCATGTCCACACAGATCACCAGCACGCCGAGCTGGTCGAGGGTGAAGGGGCTGATGCGCAGCACGGGCCGGTACAGGAGCAGCCCGCAGGTGCCGCAGCACGAGGTGTCAATCAGGATGCTGCCGTTTGTGCCGGCGGCCTGCTCGGTCAGGCGGGTGAGCACCTCGTCGGCGGGACGGCCGGCAGCGTCGCGCCCGCAGGTCACGGTGTAGGAATCCGTCACCAGCGACACGGAGCGGATGAGCCGATAGGAGGACTGCTGATACAGGTTCAGCATGAGGGAGTAGAGCGTGTGATAGGTGGGGATGGCGCCGCCGGAGTCCTTGCGCAGCATCAGCTGCTCCTGAATCTGGGGATTGCTGTAGAGCTGATCGCTGAAGGAGCTGACGCTGCCGAGGGACTGCACGAGCCTGTCGGAGCTGATGGTGAGCGATGCGGCGATGGTTTCGGAAAGCAGGATACGGCTGTTGCGGTACACGAGCAGACCGGTCTGAAGACCCGCGGAGAGAATCAGGATGTCGATGCCCGCAACCAGCAGCAGGATGGCGCGGCGAAGGGAAAGGGGACGCGACCTGTGCGTGTTCACATGCTGTTCCTCCTGCATAAAAAAGCGTGTTGGGTTTTGTATGCAATCATTATATAGCAGAGCCGGGATTTGCGCAAGCCGTCTGCGCGCCGGGCACCGGGCTGCAAAAAAACAGGCGCAGATTCAAATGGGTCGGTTTTTGGATGGCAAATAGTCTGAATTTTTGCTTTCGCTTTTTATCGCTTTTGCTATAATTGAAACCAGCAGGAGACTCAGAAACGTCTCGATCAAGAAAAGGAGGAGCTACCCCATGAAAAAGAAGATCTCTGTTCTGCTGGTTGTGGCCATGCTGGCCATGATGCTCGCCTCGGCGGCGCTGGCGGACAACCAGATGACCATCGCCTGGTGGGGCAACCAGACCCGCAACGAGCGCACGCAGGCGGCGCTTGACCTGTATTCCGAGCAGAATGCCGGCGTCACCTTCGATCCCCAGATGAACGCGTGGAGCGACTACTGGGCAGCGCTGGCGACCGCGTCCGCAGGCGGCTCCCTGCCGGACGTCATCCAGATGGACTATCAGTACCTGTCCCAGTATGTGGACAACAACCTGCTGGTTGACCTGACCCCCTACATGGAGAACGGCACGCTCGACATGTCCAAGGTGAACGAGGGCATCGTCGGCTCCGGCAGCAAGGACGGCGGCGTCTACGCGGTGTGCCTGGGCGTGAATGCGCCGGCGCTGCTGTACAACAAGACGCTGCTGGATGCCAACGGCATCACCATCAAGGACAACATGACCATGGACGAGTTCTTTGCCGTGAGCAAGGAAGTCTACGAGAAGACCGGCTACAAGACCAACATCGGCTACGGCACGGACAACGTGTTCAACTACGTCCTGCGCGGCCTGGGCCACAGCCTCTTCACCGACGGACAGCTCTCCGCCACGCTGGAGGATGCGGAGTACTTCTTCGGCCTCTACGAGAAGGGCATCAAAGAGGGCTGGCACGTGAGCAGCGCCATCTTTGCCGAGGTGACGGTCGGCTCCGTCGAGCAGGACCCGATGATCTACGGCTCTGATCCCGCGAACATGAGCTGGTGCGCGTTCTTCTGGAGCAACCAGCTGACCGCCATGCAGAACGCTGCGCCCGAGGGCGTGGAGATCGGCATCACCACCTGGCCGTCCGCTGACCCGGCTGCCAGCAACTACCTCAAGCCCAGCCAGTTCTTCTCCGTGTCTGCCCAGGGCAGCCAGCAGGAAGAGGCCGTGAAGGTCGTCAACTTCTTCCTGAACAGCGTCGAGTGCAACAACATCCTGCTGGCCGAGCGCGGCATCCCCGCGGCTTCCGACGTGGCCGAGGCTGTTGCGCCGAAGCTGGACGCGAACAACCAGAAGGTCATTTCCTTCATCAACGATGTGGTCTCGCCCAACAGCTCCGCTGTGCCCGCCGCTGATCCCACCGCCTCCGCCGAGGTGTACGCGCTGGTGGATGAGATCATCGAGTCGCTGTGCTACGGCACCATCAGCGCCAGCGATGCTGCGGCCTACTTCATGGATGAAGCGACTGCCATCATGAACCGTTAACACCCGATCAAACGCACCAAACAGGAGCCGCTGCCCGGCAAGAGCGGCGGCTCCTGTCCTATGCTGAAAAGCGCAAAGCGATCCCGTATTTCATTCAGGCAGCATGGACGCGGAGAGATGCGCTGAGCCGCGCCGTGCCGAAAAAGGAGATGGCAGAATGTCACAGACTCAAAGGGGCACTCGCCCCAAGCGCAGGCTGACCATCGGGCAATGGCTGAATCAGGAGCATGTGGCCGGCGTGGTGTGCACGTCGCCGTTCATCATCGGCTTCCTGCTCTTCCTCGTGGTTCCGATGATTCTTTCCGGTTACTATTCCTTCTGCGATTACGATATTCTCTCTGCCCCGGAATGGGTCGGCTTGAAGAATTTCATCAATATTTTCACGTCGGACGCCAAGTTCGTCAAGTCCATCGGCGTCACGTTCTACTTCGCGCTGGTGTCCGTGCCGCTGCGTCTGATCTTCGCGCTGATCGTGGCCATGATCCTGCTGCGCAACACGAAGCTGACCGGCCTGTACCGCTCCGCCTACTATCTGCCCTCCATCATCGGCGGCTCGGTGGCGGTGGCGATCCTGTGGAAGCGCATGTTTGCCATTGACGGAACGATCAACGTGCTGCTGCAGAGCATCGGCATCGACAGCCACTTCGCCTGGCTGGGCAACACGAAGACGGCCATCTGGACGCTGATTGTGCTGGCGGTGTGGCAGTTCGGCTCCTCCATGCTGATCTTCCTCTCGTCGCTCAAGCAGATCCCCGAGACGCTGTATGAGGCGGCGAGGGTGGACGGCGCGTCGTCTCCCCGGCAGTTCTTCAGCATCACGCTGCCGCTGCTGACGCCCACCATCTTCTTCAACCTCGTCATGCAGATGATCAACGGCTTCCTCGCCTTCACGCAGTGCTACATCATCACCCAGGGCAAGCCGATGAACTCCACCCTGTTCTACACGGTGTACATGTACCAGCAGGCCTTCGAGTTCAAGCATACGGGCTATGCCTCAGCCCTGGCGTGGGTCATGCTGCTGATTGTGGGCGCGTTCACGGGCGTGCTGTTCTTGACCAAGAGATTCTGGGTCTATGATGAAGGAGCGTGATTGAGCGATGACAGGCGCCGTCAAAACCAAGAAAAAATCCCTGTCCTGGGAGCGCAGGAAGCGCATCGTCATGCGCGTCATCTATCATGCGCTGGTGATGGGCTTCGGCTTTGTGATGATCTATCCGCTGCTGTGGATGGTGCTCAGCTCCTTCAAGCCCACCAACACGATCTTCACGACCGCCGGGCAGATCATCCCGTCCGTATGGACGCTGGACAACTATGCCAACGGCCTGAAGGGCTTTGGCAAGATTCCCTTCATGCAGTTCTTTGCCAACTCGCTGTTCATCTCGGTCACGGCCACCATCGGCACGGTGATCTCCTCCGCCATCGTGGCGTACGGCTTCAGCCGCACGAGGTTCCGCGGGCGCGGCGTCCTGTTCGCCGCGATGCTCGTGACCATGATGCTGCCCGCGCAGGTGCTGATGGTGCCGCAATACCTGTGGTACCAGAAGCTGAACTGGGTGGGCACGTATCTGCCGCTGATCGTGCCGTACTTCTTTGCGGTTCAGGGCTTCTTCGTGTACCTGAATGTGAACTTCATCAACGGCATTCCCAGAGAGCTGGACGAGGCCGCGAAGATCGACGGCTGCTCGATCTACGGCATCTTCCTGCGGATCATCGTGCCGCTGCTGACGCCTGCGCTGATCACGTCGGGCATCTTCTCCTTCATCTGGCGGTGGGACGATTTCCTCTCGGCGCTGCTCTATGTCCGTTCCAGCGCCATGTACCCGGCGAGCCTGGCGCTCAAGCTCTTCTGCGACCCGAGCTCCTCCTCGGACTACGGCGCCATGTTTGCCATGAGCACGCTGTCCATTCTGCCGGTCGTGCTGATTTTCATCTTCCTGCAGAAGTATCTGGTGGAGGGCATCGCCACCAGCGGCCTGAAGGGCTGAGGAGAGGGAGGATATACGCATGTCAAACGCGAAGCTGATCGCGCTGGCCAGGGAGGGCTGCGATACCCTGATGCGGAAGTTTGCGCCGGAGGAGCTGCCGCCGGTGCACCACTTCCACTACCATCAGGGCGTGTTCCTCGCCGGCGTGATGGAAACCTGGAATCTGACGGGAGAGGACCGGTATTTTGACTATGTGAAGGCGTGGGTGGATTCCCTCGTCGATCCCTTCGGCAACATCACCGCCTTCAACGCAGGCCAGCTGGACGATCTTCAGCCCGGCGTGCTGCTGTTCCCGCTGTATGAGCGCACCCGTGATGAACGCTACAGGATCGCCATGGATACCATTGCCTACGCGCTTGAGCATTTTCCGCGCACGCCGGAGGGCGGCTTCTGGCACAAGTACTGGTACCGCAACCAGATGTGGTTGGACGGTCTCTACATGGCCGGCCCCTTCCTGGCGATGTACGCAAGACAGAACAACCGCCCCGAGCTTTGGGATGAGGATGTCTTCCAGGCGGAAATGATGCACGAGAAGACCGTTGATCCGGCCACCGGACTGTGGTATCATGCATGGGACGCGGATCATCAGCTGCCCTGGGCGGACAAGACCACGGGCCGCTCCACGGAGTTCTGGGGCCGCTCTATCGGCTGGGTGCCGGTCGCGCTGCTGCTGGAGGCGCAGGAAATGCCCGAGGGCGACCCGCGCAGGGCGCGCCTTCAGAAGCTGACAAGCGATCTGCTCCATGCGCTGCTGCCCTGGCAGGACGCGGACAGCGGCATGTGGTATCAGATCGTGAACCGGCCTGAGGATCCCATGAACTGGCCGGAGACCTCCTGCACCTGCCTGTACACGGCGGCGCTGGCCATGGCGGTGCGCCTTGGCTGGGTGGACAAGAGCCTGATGGCGCAGGTGCGCAAGGGCCTTGACGCTGTCATCGGGCCGATGAAGCGCGATGGAAACGGCATTCTGCTGGACGGCGTGTGCATCGGCACCAGCGTGGGGGATCACGATTTCTACTGCGCAAGGCCGACGAGCGTTAACGATCTGCACGGCATGGGCGCCTATCTGCTCATGTGCACGGAGGCTGCGAAGACCTTTGAGCAGCTGGGTATGACCTACTGAGACGAATTGAGGGAGGAAGCAAGCATGAATACGCTTTCTGCGAAGGACAATCAGAACCTGACCGTGGCCTATATCGGCGGCGGCTCCCGCGGCTGGGCGTGGGGATTCATGATGGACATCGCCATGGATCCCGACATGTGCGGCACGGTGCGCCTGTATGACATCGACAAGCCGGCGGCCATGAACAACAAGATCATCGGCGACAAGATCTCCGCGCATCCGGACGCGAAGTCCTGCTGGAAATACGAGGTCAGCGATTCGCTGAAGGAGGCGCTCACCGGCGCGGACTTCATCATCATTTCCATTCTGCCGGGCACCTTTGAGGAGATGCGCAGCGACGTTCACGCCCCCGAAAAGTATGGCATCTATCAGTCTGTGGGCGATTCCATCGGCTTGGGCGGCTTCATGCGCGCCATGCGCACCATCCCGATGTATGTGGAGATCGCCGAGGCCATCCGCGATTACGCGCCCGACGCCTGGGTGGTGAACTACACCAACCCCATGAGCCTGTGCGTCCGCACCCTGTACGAGGTGTTCCCGCAGGTGAAGGCTTTCGGCTGCTGCCATGAGGTCTTCGGCACGCAGAAGCTGCTGTGCGCCATGCTGGACAAGGAATACGGGATCACGGGCGTGGAGCGCCACGATCTGTACACCACTGTGACGGGCATCAACCACTTTACCTGGCTGTCCTCCGCCTCCTATAACGGCGTGGACCTGATGCCGCTGTACGCAAAATTCGTGGACAAATACGCCGAGACCGGCTTTGACGAGGGCAAGGACACCAACTGGATGAACTCCTCCTTTGCCTGCGCACACCGCGTGAAATTCGATCTGTTCCGCAAGTTCGGCCTGATTGCCGCGGCGGGCGACCGCCATCTGGCGGAGTTTGTGCCCTCCTGGTATCTGACCGACCCGGAGACGGTGAAGAAGTGGATGTTTGGCCTGACCACCGTCGATTGGCGCGTGGACGACCTGCACAAGCGGCTTGAGCGCTCCGCCAGGCTGGTTTCCGGCGAGGAGCCGCTGGTCATGAAGCCCTCCGGCGAGGAAGGTCATCTGCTCATCAAGGCGCTGCTGGGCATCAAGCCCATCGTGTCCAATGTGAATGTACCCAACCGCGGCCAGATCCCGAACCTGCCGTTGGGCGCGGTGGTGGAGACCAACGCCTACTTCACCCGCGATAAGATCGAGCCGCTGTTCGCAGGCGAAATGCCGCACAACATCGAGGCCATCATCGGCCGCCATGTGGCCAATCAGGAGAATACCCTCAGGGCGGCGCTGACCTGCGACCGTGAGCTGGGCTACACCACCTTCATGAACGACGCACAGATGACGCTCACGCCCGAGGAGGGCCGAAAGCTCTTTGACGAGATGCTGGAGAATCAGCGGGCCTATCTGCCGAAGAAGTGGTTTGAGTAAAGAGACCCCGGGAGGAGCTTCGGCAGCGAGGCTCCTCTCTCTCGTGGAGAACTGCGCAAGGAAGCATGCAGCGGGCACAGCTCGCAGAAAGGGAGAAGCATATGGAGCAGAAGAGCAAGCGGGAGCGCCTGTGGTGGGTACAGTTCGACGCGCTGGAAATGGGCAGCGGCTGGTCTGAAGAGGATGTGACGCTGCCGCAGATTCTGATTGAGGATGTGTACGGCGATTCCCATCCCGGCAGCGTGCATCTCAATCAGCTCAGCGAGCAGGCGAGGATGGGCGTTCTGCAGCGCGGGGGCTATCCCGCGATGTACCACGCCACGGACATCTGCGACGGCTGTGCACAGGGGCACGACGGCATGAACGTCATCCTTGCCTCCCGCGAGGCCATCGCGGACATGGTGGAAATGCACGCCTCCGCCGTGCCGTGGGACGGCATGATCCTTTCGTCCAGCTGTGACAAGTCCGTTCCGGCGCACCTGAAGGCGGCGGCGCGGATGGACATTCCGACGATCTTCCTGCCCGGCGGCAGCATGCGTCCGGGCCCGAACATGACCACCGCGCTGGTCGCGGGCGATATCTCCCTGCGCCAGAAGCGCAAGGACGCCGTGACCGAGCGCGAGGTGCGCGACTATCGCCTGACGGGCTGCCCCTCCGTGGGCGCGTGCACCTTCCTGGGCACCGCCAGCACCATGCAGTGCATGGCGGAGGCGCTGGGCATGACCCTGCCCGGCGCGGCGCTGACGCCGGCCACCATGCGGGATATCCTTGAGGGGGCGCGCAACGCCGGCAGACAGATCATGCGCCTTGCGGAGGCGAACATCACGCCCTCGAAGATCATGACGCTGTCCGCGTTCAGAAATGCCATCATCGTGCACAGTGCCATCGGCGGATCGACGAATGCGATGCTGCATCTGCCCAGCATTGCGCGTGAGCTGGGCATCGAGCTGCCTATGGAGATGTTTGACGAGCTGAATCATCAGGTGCCGCACCTGGCCAACGTGTTCCCCAGCGGCAAGCAGCTCACGGAGGCCTTCTGGTTCGCCGGCGGCATCCCGATGATCCAGTGGATGCTTCGGGATATGCTCGACCTGAATGTGATGACCGTGACCGGCAGAACGCTGGGCGAGAACCTCGAGGCGCTGAACGCTGACGGTTGGTTTGACCGGAATCTGGGCTATCTGGCGAACTACGGGCTGAAGCGGGAGGACGTGATTTTCCCGCGCGACCAGGTGAAGGAAATCGGCAGCGTGGCGATTCTCAAGGGCAATCTGGCGCCCGAGGGCGCTGTGGTGAAGTACTCCGCCTGTGCGCAGGAGCAGCGGGACTGCACCGGCCCTGCGCGCGTGTTTGACCACGAGGAGGACGCGTATCAGGCGGTGGTGGATCACAAGATTCGCCCGGGCGACATCATGGTCATCCGCTACGAGGGGCCGCGGGGATGCGGCATGCCGGAGATGCTCATGACCACCGAGGCGATTGTGTGCGACGAGGAGATCAACGGCAAGGTTGCGCTGGTGACGGACGGCCGCTTCTCGGGCGCAACGCGCGGCGCGGCCATCGGCCATGTCAGCCCGGAGGCTGCCTGCGGCGGCCCCATCGCCTTTGTGGAGGACGGCGACCTGATTCACTTTGACATTGCCAACCGCAGCATCGACGTGGTCGGCATTGCCGGAACGCCCTGCCCGAAGGAGGAGGTTGAGCGCGTCTTTGCCATCCGTGCGCAGAAGGGCATCAAGCAGCCTGAGGAGCGCAAGGGCTTCTATAAGCGCTATACCACCCACGCGCTTTCGGCTATGAAGGGCGCGGGACTTGAGTGAAGGAGGAACGCAGCATGAGCGCATCCTACATTACCCCTGCGGTGACGCTGCTGGATGCACAGAGACAGCCTGATCTTGAGGGCAACTGCGCCCTGTACGAGCATCTGATCCGCGGCGGTGTGGACGGCATTCTGGTGCTGGGCAGCATCGGCGAATTCTTTGCCGTGCCTCTGGCGCAGCGCCGCCGATTGGCCTTCCGCGCCATCGAGGCCGTTGCCCGCCGCACCAAGCTGATCATCGGCACCGCGAGCATGGTCTTTGAGGAGGTGGCGTCCTTCTCCAACGAATGCATCGACCGCGGCGCGGACGCGGTGATCATCATTTCGCCCTACTATTTCCCGCTTGATGACGACAGCGTGTATGCGTATTACAGCGCGCTGGCGCAGGCCATTCACGGGCGCATCTATCTGTACAATTTCCCGAACAGGACGGGTTATTCTCTCTCCGCGCAGGTGGTGAAGCGGCTGGCCCTGACGTATCCGAACATCGTGGGCATCAAGGACACGATTCCCGGCATGGATCACACGCGTGAGCTGATTGAAGCCATCAAGCCCGTGCGCCCGGATTTTGAAATCTACTCCGGCTTTGACGAGAATCTGACCGCCAACGTGGTGGCGGGCGGAGACGGATGCATCGCGGGGCTGTCCAACCTGTATCCCGAAATCTGCGCCAAGGCGGCAAGGATGCTTCGCGAGAAGAACGTGGACGGCAGCGTGGCCGGACAGCGGCTGATCCAGCAGCTCTTCGCGCTGTACGCGATCGGCAGCAATTTCATCCCGGTCATCAAGGAGGGCGTGTGCATGCGCGGTGTGGCCGGATCGAGCCGCTGCTCCTTCCCGCTGCCCGAGGTAACGCCGGAGCAGAGGCAGACCCTGCGCGAGCTGATGCAGCGCGTTGAGCAGTCTGCGAAGGCGGCATCGTTCCTGTAAGGCCATCAAAAAAGAGTGAATCGGAGACGCGACGTGGTCACCGGTTCACTCTTTTGACGTATAGGAATTGGGCAAGCATCCTGCCGCAGGCGCGGAGCACCCTATTCTTGGCGGTTTGCCTGCGGGCGGCACTGACAGCTTCATTCCCGCCTGATTTCCCCAAACGGGCATAAAAAAAGATCGGAACGTTCCGATCTTCCTTTGCCGGGTGACAAGTCCGGCTGGCTTGGTGGGGTCGATAGGGCTCGAACCTACGACCTCCACGATGTCAACGTGGCGCTCTGACCAGCTGAGCTACGACCCCAAGCACGAAACATAGTATACCGCAGGATGCGGAGAATGTCAACCCTTTTCGGCACTTTTTTTCAAAAAGATGACAAGAGGATGAACCCACACGCCAGCGCTTGCATTCCACACATGTTTCGGGTATAATACGCATATGCATGATAAAGGAAGGGATTTTCAAGATGAAATCTGTCAATATCCGCCTGACGACGATGACCGATCACGTGAAGAACTTCGTGAGCCTGGTCAACCGTTATCCCTATGACATGGATCTGCGCTCCGGCCGCTATGTGGTGGACGCCAAGTCCATTCTGGGCATTTTCTCGATTGACCTGTCCCACCCGATTCGCATGGACATCTACAGCGATGACTGTGATGATCTGCTCAAGGCGCTGGAGGGCTATCTGGTCCAGGACGAGGAAACGAAGGCCTGAGAACGGGCTTTTTTGGGAGGTGCGCCTGTGTTTGATGTGCATGCCACAGAAGAGGAAGACAAGCTCGTGCTCCTGTGCGCGCTTGACCGGCTGGGCGGATGCACGGAGGAACAGCTGCTCCGCTTCGTGGTGGAAACCGGGCTGCAGAGCCAGTTCCAGTTCTTTCTGGCGCTGGCCGGCCTGAAGGAAGCGGGCCTTGTGCGCCAGTCCCGCCATCTGGAGGGCATGCTGCTGTACCTGACGCCGGAAGGACGGCAGAGCATGGAGATGTTCGCCTCGCGCATCCGCGCCTCGCAGCAGGAGAAGCTAGAGGAGAACGGACCGGCATGGCGTCAGCGCGTGCGCGACGAGCTGTCCACCCCGGCGCAGTACGCGCCCTCGGGCAGCGGCTATGCCGTGACGCTGCGCGCGCTGGAATCCGGCGAGGAGATCTTCTCCATGACGCTGACCGCGGCGACCAAAGCGCAGGCCAAGCGCTTTTGCGAGCGATGGCCGAAGCTGGCCCCGAAGCTGTATCAGCAGATCATGGGCGAGCTGGGCGAGCTGCCCGCGCAGGACGCGCCGCGTGACGAAAACGCATCGATTTGAAGGGAAGCGGACGAGCGCCGCTTCTTTTTATTTGCCTTTGACATCGTACGAGAAAAGAGCCGCTCCGGGGAAGGAAGCGGCTCTTTTCATGTGGAAGGGAAAATAATGAGGAAGGGGAAGAAAAAGGAAGAACTCTGCCTTCGCACGGAGGGGAATTGGCGAAGGCTGCAAAGGTGAATCCTTGCTTCAACCTTTGTGGCCTTAGTATACCGTCCAAATGTGGCAGGAATATGTTGAAAAGAGGAAAACAATGCGTGCAATCCGGAACGGATCGAGGCGAAGCGGGGCAAATCCTGATGAAACAATTGTTTATTTGAGACGGTTGTGTTAAACTGACAGAAACGACGAGGGGAGGCGCGCGCATGCACGACGGCAGAGGACGCAGACGCGGGATCATCCTGTTGGGCGGCGCGATGTACGCGCTGATGGCCGGCTTTGGCTGGCAGGCCGAGCACCTGGAGGTGAGCCGACCGGGGCATGCATTGTGCGTGGCGGCGGCGCTGCTGCTGCCGGCGATGGCGGTGCTGGCGCTGCTGTTCCGTGTCAGCGGGCGCTGCGCGCAGACGGACAGATCGGGCGGCAGCTTTTCCGCGAGAAAGGCGTTTTGGGCGATTCTCGCCTGCTATGTGCCGATGCTGCTGATTCTGTTTCCCGGTTCGTTTGCCTACGACGTGCCGTTTCAGCTGGAGCAGGTGTTCACTGGCCGGTATTCGGCGCACCATCCGCTTTTGCACACGCTGCTGCTGGGCGGGTGCGTCAAGCTGGGGCAGACGCTTGGCTGCATCAACGTCGGCGCGGCGCTGTATGCCGTGATCCAGATGACCGGACTGGCGGCATGCTTTGCGGCGGCATGCGCGTCGATCGCCCGGCAGAGCGGCGCAGGGGCGGCCCGACGGAGCACGGTGTTTTTCGCGGCGTATCCGCTGCACATGATGATGGCCGTGAACGCGACGAAGGACGTGCTGTTCTCCGGCCTGTTTGTGCTGACGCTGGCGCTTGTGCGCGAGGCGATGACGGCGCGGCGGGCGAGCGGCAGGCTTCTGACAGGCATCGCTTTGGCCGGCGCGGGCATGATGCTGCTGCGCAACAATGCGCTGTACGCGGTCGCGGTTTGGCTGACGCTGCTGCTGGTCATGTACAGGCGGCGCGCGCTGAGGACGGCGGGCGCGGCGCTGCTGGCGCTCGTGCTGTGCGTGACGGCAAACGGCGCGCTGAAGGCGGCGGTAAGCGCCGGGGAGGGCGACCTGTGCGAGATGCTCTCCTGGCCGATTCAGCAGCTGGCGCGGGCGCGGAGCCTGCACGGCGACGACCTGACGGACGAGGAGAAGGCGGCGATTGACGAGCTGATGCCGGGGGAAAGCTGGGCGCTGTACGACCCGACGATCTCCGACCCGGTCAAGTTTGAATTCGACACGCAGGCGTTTCTGAGCGATGCGGGAAAGTATGCGCGCGTGTATCTCTCGGTGGGCGCGAAGTGTCCGCAGGCGTATCTGGATGCGCTGCTTCATCACACCTATTCGTTCTGGTATCCGTACAGCGCGTACGGCGTGTCGGGCTACTACCTGCAGATGGGCATTTCCGATCAGTATTACGACTGGTGTGACTTTGAGCGGATCTCCGATCAGAGCCTGCTGCCGCGCGTGCGCGCGTCGCTCTCCTGGCGCTTCGGCGCGCAGGGCGCGATGCAGCTCCCGGCGGTGGGAATTCTGTTCAACATGGGCGTGATCGTGTGGGTCATGCTGTACTTTGTGCTGCGGGAGATGTATCTGGGCCGTTGGCGGAGCTTTGCCTGCGCGATGCTGCCGGTGCTGCTGTGGGGCACGTTCCTGCTGGGGCCGGTAATGGCGGGCCGCTATATCTATCCGTTCGTGTGCTGTCTGCCGGTGCTGGCCAGCCACGTGCGGGAAAACCGATAAGGAGGAAGAATCATGAGACTGGATAAATACCTGAAGGTGTCGCGCATCATCAAGCGCCGCACCGTCGCGAAGGAGGCGTCCGAGGGCGGACGCGTGACGATCAACGGCAAGGTGGCCAAGCCCTCTAGCGAGGTGAAGGAAGGCGATGTGCTGGAGATCCGCTTCGGCGAAAAGATGGCGAAGTTCCGCATCCTGCAGGTCGCCGAGACCGTGCGCAAGAACGACGCGGGGCTCATGTACGAGCTGCTTGACGGCGAGGAGGACCTGTGATGAACGCGGCTGTGATCGTCGCGGCGGGCCGCGGCGCCCGCATGGGGCTTGACCGCAACAAGGTGCTCTATCCGCTGTGCGGCGAGCCCATCATCGTGCGCACGGCGCGGGCGTTTGCGCAGACGGGCCTGTTTGAGGGCGGCATCGTCGTCGTCACCGGCGCGTGCGACATGGACGAGATGAAGCGGATGCTCGGCGAGGCGGGCGTTCCCGTGCGCGCGGTCGTCGAGGGCGGCGCGGACCGGCAGGCGAGCGTGCGCTGCGGCATTCTGGCGTGCGACGAGGCAGCGGACATCATCGCCATTCACGACGGCGCGCGGCCGCTGGTCACGCGCGAGGTTATCCTGCGCACAATTGAAAGCGCGAAGGCGCACGGCAGCGGCGTGGCGTCCGTAGCGCTCAAGGACACGGTCAAGCGCGTGGACGGCAGCGGCTGCGTGGTCGATACGCCCCGGCGGGACGATCTGCGCGCCGTGCAGACCCCGCAGACGTTTGACGCGGCGCTCATCCGTCAGGCGCATGAGCGCTTTCAGGCGGGCGGCGCGGACGGTCAGCGCGCCACGGATGACGCGATGCTTGCCGAGTGGATGGGCCACACCGTGCATCTGACGGACGGCGACGTGGAGAACATCAAGCTGACCACGCCGGAGGACATGCTGCTCGCCGGGCAGGTGCTCATCCGCCGCGGCGAGGCGAAGAAGGAGGAAAAGACCATGCGCATCGGACACGGCTACGACGTGCACAGACTGGTGGAGGGCCGCAGGCTGATCCTGTGCGGCGTGGACATCCCGCACACGGTGGGCCTGCTGGGCCACAGCGACGCGGACGTGGCATACCACGCGCTGATGGACGCGCTGCTGGGCGCGGCGGCGATGGGCGACATCGGCCGCCATTTCCCGGACACCGACATGCAGTACAAGGGTGCGGACTCCGGCAGGCTGCTCGATCATGTGATGGAGCTAATCTGGGCCAAGGGCTATGTGGTGGGCAACGTGGACGTGACCATCATCGCGCAGCGGCCCAAGCTCAAGGACTACATCGAGCAGATGCGCGCAAACATCGCGGCGCACCTGCGGATTGATCTCGACTGCGTGAACGTGAAGGCGACGACGACCGAGAAGCTCGGCTTTGAGGGCGAGTGCCTGGGCATTTCCACGCACGCCGTGGCCTGCATTGAAAAGGCGTAAGGGGTACGGATTTGGCAAAACGCAAAAAGAAGCGGCACAGCCTGTTTGCCTCCCTGGCGGACGGGCTGCTGTCGCTGATCGACTTCATCTGTGAGACGTTTTCTGCGGCGGTGATCGCGCTGCTTGCCGGGATCGGCAGGGGGCTGATGGGACTGCTGCGCGGCCTTGCGCGGGGGCTGATGGGGCTGCTGCGCGCCGTGTGCGGCGTGCCGGTATGGGCTGTTCGCAGGCTGACGGCGCACGGCGGCGCGCGGCGGTGCCTGCGGCTTGACGGGCCGGAGTTTGAGGCCTACGTTGCGCTGGTGCTCCGCGACAACGGCTTTAAGCATGTGGAGCTGACCAAGGGAAGCGGCGATCAGGGCGTGGACATCCTCGCCGAGCGTAACGGAAAGACCTACGCCATCCAGTGCAAGAACTACGAGGGCGCGGTGGGCAACTTCGCTGTGCAGGAGGCGTATGCAGGCGCGGAGTATTACGGCTGCGAAGTCGCTGCGGTCATCTGCCCGGGCGAGTTCACGCGCGGGGCGAAGGAGCTGGCGAGGGCGACCGGCGTGCTGCTCTGGGACGAAAGAAAGCTCTCCAGGATGATGCGCAACAGCGGAAGAAGGCCGCATCACCGCAAAACGGCATGATGCGATCTGCATGACCGGCGAAGCCCTGCAGGCTTTGCTGCCCTGCGCCCGAGGACAATGCCTGAGGATTTGCTGCATAAATCCTTGACAAAACCGGGCGTTTTTAGTATCATACTTTTGCTGTCGCAGTGATGGGGTTGGCAGCCCGGAGCGACGCATGAAGTGAAGAAAAAAGCGGATGCGCAGTCTGCGCGTCAACAAGGGTGGAACCGCGGAAGGATGACTTTCGTCCCTTGAATCCATGCGAAGACGCGGATTCGGGACAACGCCTTCGCGGTTCCTTTTATATGATTGTCCCGCAAGAGGAAAAGGAGAGGATTCGGATGGCAGAGATCACCATGGACAAGATCGTGGCGCTGTGCAAGGGCCGCGGCTTCATCTTCCCGGGCAGCGAAATCTACGGCGGCCTGGCCAACAGCTGGGACTACGGCCCTCTGGGCGTGGAATTCAAGAACAACGTCAAGAAGGCTTGGTGGAAGAAGTTCGTTCAGGAAAACAAGTACAACGTCGGCCTGGACGCGGCGATCCTGATGAACCGCGAGGTCTGGGTGGCCTCCGGCCACGTCGGCGGCTTCAACGATCCGCTGATGGACTGCAAGGCCTGCAAGGCCCGCTTCCGCGCGGACAAGCTGATCGAGGACTACACGAACGGCGCGGAGACCGGCGACGGCTGGAGCAACGCCGAGCTGGAGGCGTACATCGCCGATCACGCGGACATCGTCTGCCCGGTGTGCGGCAAGAAGGATTTCACCGGCATCCGTCAGTTCAACCTGATGTTCAAGACCCACGCGGGCGTGACCGAGAACTCCGCCAACGAGATCTATCTGCGCCCGGAGACCGCGCAGGGTATCTTTGTCAACTTCAACAACGTGATGCGCTCCACCCGCAAGAAGCTGCCGGCCGGCATCGCCCAGATCGGCAAGAGCTTCCGCAACGAGATCACCCCGGGCAACTTCATCTTCCGCGTGCGCGAGTTCGAGCAGATGGAGCTGGAGTTCTTCTGCAAGCCGGGCACGGATCTTGAGTGGTTTGACTACTGGCGCTCCTTCTGCCGCGACTGGCTGCTGGGCCTGGGCATCAAGGAGGAGAGCCTGCGCCTGCGCGACCACGAGCCGGAGAAGCTGGCCTTCTACTCCAAGGCGACGACCGACTTCGAGTTCCTCTTCCCGTTCGGCTGGGGCGAGCTCTGGGGCATCGCCGACCGCACCGACTACGACCTCAAGCAGCATCAGGAGCACTCCGGCAAGGCCATGGAATACATGGATCCGGTGACCAATGAGAAGTATGTGCCCTACTGCATCGAGCCGTCCCTGGGCGTGGACCGCATGGTGCTGGCCTTCCTGTGCAACGCCTACGAGGAGCAGGAGCTGGAGGGCGGCGACGTGCGCAACGTGCTGCACTTCCATCCGGCGCTGGCGCCGTTCAAGTGCGCCGTGCTGCCGCTGCAGAAGAACAAGCTGGGCGGCCTGGCGACCGAGGTGTACGAGAAGCTGGCGAAGCACTTCATGGTCGATTACGACGAGACCGGCTCCATCGGCAAGCGCTATCGCCGTCAGGATGAGATCGGCACGCCGTACTGCGTGACCGTGGACTTTGACACCCAGGAGACCGGCGTGGTCACCGTCCGCGACCGTGACACCATGGAGCAGGAGAAGGTGCACGTGGACGATCTGGTGGCGTATATCGCAAAGAAGATCGAATACTAAGCTATACGAAAGCTGCTGGGAGAACGCCTTGCGCGCTGCATTCCGGCAGCTTTCTCCTTCTGCTCGGTTTCGTCCTCGGACGCGAAGCGGCGGGATTTACAGATGTTTGCCGATGGGACAGCTGGCAGCATGCCGGCCTGAAGGGAGAGATTGACGCGGATGTTTGAGATGCTTCTGCAGGAGCTGACGCTGATCATGGCGCAGGTGCATGATTCGCTGATGCGGCTCAACGACGGCTTTGAGCTGAGGCTGGGCGACAAGGATCTTCATTTCATCATCATGGCGCTGGCGGGCATGGTTCTGTTCTTCGTGGTGCACGCGGTCTTCAGGCGTCTGGCGAAATGGAGCATCACGGCGGTGTCGTTCATCTACGTGTTCACGGTGATGACGGTGCTCGGCTTCGCCGTCGAAATCGGCCAGCGCATTTCCGGCACGGGCGAGATGGACTTCGGGGATGTCGTCGCGGGCTTGTACGGCGTGCTGGCGTTCTTTGCGGTCTACACGGCGTACCGGCTGCTCGTCATGGCCGTGCATGCGCTGATGAAAAAGTGTAGGAAACCGAATCCTAAAAAGTGAGAACAAACGTTCTTGAAACTTACGGAAAATGTGATATAATGGAGCCGCGCAGGGGGAATTTGGCGTTTTGACCTGCGCGGCTTCATCTTGTATTTGCGATGCGGGCATGATACAATAAACTTGCTATGCTGTATACATGCTCAAACCGTTTGCAATAAAGGAGAACAAACTTGGCAACGACAGTTGGACTGATTTCTCTGGGATGCAGCAAGAACCGTGTGGATTCCGAGCAGGCGCTCGGCTTCCTCACGGAGCGCGGCTACCAGATCGTATCCGACCCGGCAAAGGCCGAGGTCATCATCGTCAACACCTGCGGCTTCATCCAGTCCGCCAAGGAGGAGGCCATCGCCACCCTCTTTGAGATGGCGGAGTACAAGCAGAGCGGCAAGTGCCGCCTGCTGGTGGCCACGGGCTGCTTTGCCCAGCGCTATCCCGAGGCGATCCGCGAGGAGATGCCCGAGGTGGACGTGATCCTGGGCGTGAACGAGTACGAAAAGCTGGATCAGGCGATCGCGGAGGCGACGGCGGGCGCAAGGCCCGTGTATGTGGACGACGACGGCCGGTTCTTTGAGTTCGGCCGCGTGCTGACCACGCCGAAGTACAGCGCGTACATCCGCATCGGCGAGGGCTGCGACAACTGCTGCTCCTACTGCGCGATTCCGCTGATTCGCGGCGGCTACCGCAGCCGCCCGAAGGCGGACATCCTGAACGAGGTGAGGAGGCTTGCCGGCGAGGGCGTGAAGGAGTTCACGCTCATCGCGCAGGACACCACGCGCTACGGCACCGACCTGGGCGGCCCCAGCCGTCTGCCGGAGCTGATCGAGGAGATCGCGGCGATTCCGGGCGTTGCGTGGCTGCGCACGCTGTACTGCTATCCCGAGCGCGTGGACGACAGGCTGCTGGGTACCATCGAAAGGCTCCCCAACGTGTGCAATTACCTCGATCTGCCGATGCAGCACATCAGCCAGCACATCCTCAATGACATGAACCGAACCGACACCAGCGAGCACATCCGCGAGGTGTGCAAAAAGTTCAAGGCGCGCGGCATGATGCTGCGCACGACGATGATGGTCGGCTTCCCGGGCGAGACGGACGAGGACTTTGACGAGCTGATGGATTTTGTGCAGTCCGCGCGGTTTGACCGCATGGGCGCGTTCACCTTCTCACCGGAGGAGGGCACCGTCGCTGCGGACATGGAGAATCAGGTGGACGAGGCCGTCAAGCAGGCGCGCTACGACGCGCTGATGACACTGCAGCACCAGATTTCTCTTGAGCAGAACAAGGCGCGCGTAGGCACGGTCTGTCGCGTGCTGGTGGAGAGAAAGCGCGGCAATCGCTACGTCGGCCGCAGCGAGTTTGAGGCGCCGGAGACCGATGGCAACATCTACTTTGGCTCGAGCGAGCCGTGCACAATCGGCGAATTCGTGAACGTGCGCATCACCGGCGCAAAGGCTTACGACCTGATGGGAGAACGCGTATGAAAAAGATCGTCAAGGGCATCATGGAACTCAACCTGCCCAACAAGCTGACCCTGCTGCGCATGGCGCTGGTGCCGGTGTATCTGGTGCTGCTCGCCTGCGGATGGGACATTCTCGCGCTGCTGGTGTTTGCCGCCGCGTCGCTGACGGACATGCTGGACGGCAGAATCGCCCGCAGCCGGAACCTGGTAACGAACTTCGGCAAGTTCATGGATCCGATTGCCGACAAGCTGCTCACGCATACGGCGTTCATCATGCTGTGCAGCATGGGCCGCCTGAACGTCGTGGCATGCATCATCTTCATCGCCCGTGAGTTCGTGGTGTCCGGCCTGCGCCTGGTAGCGGTGGAGCAAGGGCACGTGATTGCGGCGGGCATGAGCGGCAAGATCAAGACCGTGCTGCAGATGGCGCTGGCCATGCTGCTGACCCTCACCAGCGGCAACCTGCTCACCGATGTGGTGATGCTGGCTGCGGCGGCAATGACGCTGTACTCCATGGGCGAGTACGTCTGGCAGAACCGGGCCGTGCTCGGCGGGGCGAAGTGAGGTAAGGCTGCGTTCGTTCTGCGGGCGCTGAAGGATGCTAATGTTCATTAAGAAATATGAAGACAGCCGTCTTCAGGGGAAGCG
>CAMFCQ010000026.1 GCA_945948915.1 uncultured Clostridia bacterium
CTACGATCTGCGCACCCAGCAGGCGATAAGTCGCCTTTTCAAAGACCACCTTCATCGTCATCACCTTGCCGCCCGGATAGTAGCCTGCATGGCTCATGGGCGAAAGTATCACAGCTTCCGCATCCAGACCGGAGCTGCGGGCATTTGTTTCGTTTATGCCGGTGATCGCGGCGGTCATATCAAACACTTTGATCACAGAGCTTCCCAGGCTGCCCTGATACCGGCTGTCGCCTCCGCAGATATTATCGGCTGCGATTCGGCCCTGCTTGTTTGCGGGACCTGCCAGCGCGATGAGCGCGTCCTCGCCGGTGACATAGTTTTTCACCTGTACCGCATCGCCCACGGCGTAGATATCCGTAACAGAGGTTTCCATCCTGTCATTGACCAGAATGCTGCCCTTGAGGCCGAGGGCAAGGCCTGCATCTTTGGCGAGCGATGATTCGGGAGTGACGCCGATGGCGAGGATTACCATATCGGCATGCACAGGCGCGCTGTCTTTGAGCAGCACATCAATGCCGCCGTTTTTCTCCTCAAACCCTTCGGCACTGTATCCCAGTGCCAGCTTCACGCCGTGTCTGCGCATTTCTGCATGGATGAAGGAAGCCATGTCGCTGTCGAAGGGACTCATCAGCTGCCTGGGCTTCTGGATGATGGTAACCTCCATGCCGAGATCCCGGAGATTCTCCGCGACCTCCAGGCCGATGAAGCCGCCGCCTACCATAACGGCGCTGCGGGGATTGTTCTTGGTGATGTGATCCTTTATCCGGAAGGTATCCTCCACCGTGCGCAGGGTAAATACCTTGCCGCTGTTTATGCCCGGCAGATCGGGCCAGACGGGTTTTGCACCGGGGGACAGCAGCAGCTTGTCGTAGCTCTCCTCAAAGGATTTGCCCGTCTCCAGATCTTTCACGGCAACGGTCTTTCTGTCGGTATGGATCGCCGTTACCTCGTGGCGCACCTTCATCCGAATGCGGAAGCGGCTGAAAAAGCTTTCAGGGGTCTGAAGGGTCAGTTCCTCCGGATCTTCGATGACGCCGCCGATATAATAAGGCAGACCGCAGTTGGCGTATGAGATATATCCGGAACGCTCGAATACCACGATTTCAGCCTGTTCATCAAGCCTGCGGATTCTTGCCGCAGCAGTCGCTCCGCCTGCCACGCCGCCCACGATCACAACCTTCATATTATCGTTCCACCTTTCCTGCATAAGCGGCAATGCCGCCGATGTTGTTCACATTCGTATAGCCCATCTGCTTCAGCACCCCGGCAGCCTGACGGCTCCGTGCGCCGGAATGGCAGTATACATACAGTGACGTATCTTTATTTTCTACTACAGTGCTTACGCTGTCAATGGTCTGCAGCGGAATATTTCTGCTTCCCGGGATATGGCCACCCCGGTATTCCTCCGGAGTGCGTACGTCCAGCAGCACAGCCCCGGAAGTACTTTGATACTCCTCTAAGCTGCGATTCACATCAGGCTGTTTGAATAAGTCGAAGAAGCTCATGTTCACACCTCCGTGTTTTCTCTTGTGATTTCATTATAACCGAATGCGGATGGCATGTCTGTGATAAGATCACCCAGGCAGCCTATTCCATGCCGGAGACCGTTTCTCCGGGCCAGTCGATGATGCCGCCGAATTCGACGATATTGGTATATCCCAGCTTCACCAGCTTGTCGGAAGCCTGCTTGGAGCGGTTGCCGCTGCGGCAATATACCATGATCAGTTGATCTTTATCGGGCAGCTGGGCAATCTCTTCCGTGCCTATGGTCTCGTTGGGAACTACTATAGCGCCCGGGATATGTCCTGCTGCGAATTCTTCATGGGTACGCACATCGAGGATGATGTAGTTTTCTTCCTTTTCCATCATCTCAACCGCTTCCTGCATGGTGATCTGGCGGTAGGTATATGCTTCAGTGGCAGGCTTGGGTACTGCGCGGCCGGTCAGAAGAAGCGTCATCATCAGAAGTATTGGTATCATTCTTTTCATTGAAATCCCTCCTCAGGGTCATTTTGTGTTTTTTGCCTTGCAGATCAGCTGGGTCATGGTGCCCATCGGGCAGTAGACGCACCAGCTGCGGGGCTTGAACAGAACCATAGTGATCAGGCCCAGTACAGTAGAAGTCAGCATTACGCTGTAGAAGCCGAAGGCAAACTGTGCGACACCCGGATGCAGCAGCGTTCCGTGATAGGCCCAGTGCCACGGCAGCTTGAACGTCCACAAAAGCGTTACCGCCTGCCTGAGATCCTGTGCGCCTGCGAACACCAGATAGGTGTTCCACAGCATCAGGAAAAACATGGCGAAGAAAAAGATCAGGAATCCATAACGGAAGACCTTGCTCTTCATCCAGCGCGGGATATCCTTCTTCCGGGAAAGGCCGGACCTGCCGCCCAGCAGGCCGAACAGCTGGCCGCGTCCGCAGTAGCGATTGCAGTAACTCTTGGTTCCTTTCGTGATGGAGATGATCAGCGGAATGAAGAAGCAGAACAGTCCCAGCCATGCAAACAGGATATTGAAGAATCCCAGCACCAGATAGCCAAGCGATACGATCCAGAGATAGTCATACCATTTCTTTTTCATGCCGTCACCTCCCGGATCTCGATCACCGTCGCCGGACATTCCTTTGCGCATCTGCCGCAGCCGACGCATTTGTCCTCATCCACCTGCGCGTACAGGCCGCGATAGACCTGGATGGCGTTCAGCGGACAGACCTTCACGCAGCAGCCGCAGGCCACGCAGTCCCTCTGTTCGACATAAGCCCTTCTTTTCTTCCGGATCCCCGCTATATCAATTCCTCCCTGTGTTTGTTTGCCCTGATTATATCGAATTCAGTCTCGGTTTTCCGTGATGATATCACATAAAAGAGCCTGCCGGCGGATTACCGACAGGCCATTGTCAGGGAAGGTTATACTTCCATCTTCCACAGACCGTGGAGATTGCAGTAGGCGTATACGGCGACGGCCTTGTCATCGCCCAGGCTGAAGGTCACGTTGGGCTCTTCGCCGGGCTTGAGGTTCTTGCGCTGACCGCCGTTTTCGGTCTCGACATAGACCCATTCGATGTAGTGCTCATCGGCCATCGGATGATTGACGCTGCCGATGTTGACGTTGATTGCGCCGTCTTCAATGGTCACGGCGGGCAGGTGCTTCTCGCTGCTGGCTTCGACGGTATTGGGAACCAGCTCTTCCATTTTCTTTCCGCAGCATACAACGGGTACGCCGGAATCATTGATCTTTTCGATGATATTTCCGCAGGTGCGGCAGATATAAAACTTCGTATTCATAAGGAAACCTCCTGTTGTATTGCTCTTTATGTTTATAATATACACCAGATGTGCGGAGGTGAAACACCGAACTTACATTTTAGAGCATCGCGAGAATGGCGCTCTTGGGCTTTGCGCCCATGGACTGATTGACGATCTTGCCGTCTTTCATGACCACCAGCGTGGGAATGCTCATTACGCCGAACTGCCCGGCAAGCTCGGGATTTTCGTCCACGTTGATCTTGCCCACCTTGATATCGCTGCGTTCCCGGGCGATCTCCTCAACGATGGGAACCACCATGCGGCAGGGGCTGCACCAGGGAGCCCAGAAGTCCAGCAGGACGGGTTTGTCGGAGTTCATTACTTCATTCTGGAAATTGGATTTATGGATATTGATAGCTGACATCTTGTTGTCCTCCTTGTTTTTCTTTTGTGATTGTATTATGTCAGGTATATTTGCTGGCTTCTGTGATGTTGTCACATTGTCAAGTTCTTGCCATGCCGTCCACGCTCAACACAACGCCGGTGATATAGGACGCCTCGTCCGAAGCGAGGAATACAAAGGCATTTGCGATGTCCTCCGGCTGTCCTAGACGCTTGAGCGGAATCCGTGCGATCATGGGGTCGATGACTTCTTTGGGAACAGCCTTCATCATATCGGTCTCCGTAATGCCGGGCGCGACGGCGTTGACCCGGATGCCCTTGGGCCCCAGTTCCCGAGCAAGGGAAACAGTCAGACCATTAACCGCGAACTTGGATGCCGGATAGGCAAAGCCGCTGGGCTGTCCGGTAATGCTGACCATCGAGGATGTGGAGAGGATGACGCCGTTTCCTTTGGCGGTCATGCACTCAGCTGCTGCGCGCGTTGCGTTGAATACGCCCTTGACGTTCAGATCCATGACCTTGTCAAAGGTTTCCTCGGTGTACTCCATAAAGGGAGTGCTCTCCGATACGCCTGCGTTGTTGATTAGAATGTCCACGCAGCCGTATTGGGACGTCGCTTCTCTGAAAGCTGTCCGAACGGAATCCAGGCTAGACAGATCAGGGCTGATGCCTGCAACCGTCGCATTGGGGTACTTCTCCTTCAGCTGCGCCACGGCCTTGTCGGCGGACGCCTGCGTACTTGCGGTCAGTATGACCTTTGCGCCTTCCTTTAGAAACTTGTCTGCGGTTGCGAAGCCGATGCCTCTGCTGCCGCCGGTGATGATGGCTACTTTATCCTTCAGTCTCATTCTGAGGACCTCCTTTTTGTTTGATGGCTATATCATACCCAATTTCAATCCGCATGACCGTGATAAGATCACAATGCCCAAACTGATTGTCGCTTTATTAAGGAAGAAACAATCGGCCCGAGCATTTTGTGATTTCATCACGGAAAACAAGATATCTTCCGGGTATACTGTGATCAAACAAAACGAAAGGGGCTGGCACAATGGCAGTTATGAATATAAACTCAAAGAAGCTCAAGGCAATGATTGAGAACGGGAAGACCTTTCTGGTAGATTTCTGGGCGCCCTGGTGCCCGCATTGCCGCAAAACCAACCCGGCATACGAGCAGATTGCAGAGCAGTACGCAGGCGTACTTGACGTGGTAAAGGTCGATATGGATGAGAATGACAAGCTCTGGAGTGAACTGCAGGTCGAACTGATCCCTACGCTCAGGCTGTATGTGGACGGTAAGCCCGTCGCTTCCACTGTTGCGCCGGAATCCAAGGCGGCCATCGATGAATTTCTCTCCGGTATCTTGCCAGAACATGAAGAGGAAGACGACGCACATGTTTATGACATGCTCATCATCGGCGGCGGACCCGGCGGATACACGGCAGCGCTGTACGCAGCAAGAGCAGGGTTCGATACGCTGGTGATCGAAAAGCTCTCCGCAGGCGGACAGATGGCGCTGACCCATCAGATCGACAACTATCCGGGATTTGTGGACGGCATCGGCGGCTGGGAACTGGCGGATCAGATGCAGCGGCAGGCGGAACGCTTTGGCGCCAAGACGCAGAATGCCGAAGTGCGCAGCGTGGATCTGAAGGCCAGCCCGAAGAAGGTAGAAACCAGTGAGGGGGCCTTCTATGGAAAGACCATCGTGCTGGCGACAGGTGCAAATCCAAGGGAACTCGGCGTCTCTAATGAAAAGGAACTGGTTGGTCGGGGAGTTGCTTACTGCGCGGCATGCGACGGAATGTTCTACAAGGGAAAGACTGTTGTAGTCGTGGGTGGAGGCAACACCGCAGCAGCGGATGCGCTGCTTCTGAGCCGCGTCGCTGAAAAGGTTATCATTGTTCACCGCAGAGATACGCTCCGGGCGACGAAGATCTACCATGAACCCCTGATGAGAGCAGAGAACGTGGAATTCCGCTGGAATAGTGTGGTAATGGAACTGCTTCACGAAGACAAGCTCATCGGTGTCCGCCTGAAGGATGTACAGACCGGCGAAGAAACGGTGCTTGCAGCGGACGGCGTGTTCGTCAGCGTAGGCAGAAAGCCTGCCACGGAGCTGGTCGCAGATCAGGTTGAGCTGGATAAGGGCGGCTACATCGTCGCAGGTGAAAACACTGCAACCAACATCCCCGGCGTATATGCTGTGGGAGATGTGAGAACTAAGCTGCTCAGGCAGGTAGTCACTGCCGTAGCAGACGGGGCCATGGCTGTTCACATGGCTGAAGAATTCCTGGCAGGAGGTGCCTGAAAATGAAGATTAGGAAATGGATTCGCCCCGCGCTGTTCACTCTGGGCGGCGCGCTGGCGGGACTGGCATATTATTACTTTATCGGATGCGCAAGCGGAAGCTGTCCCATCACTTCAAGCCCATTCGGCTCCATGCTGTATATGGGCGTGATTGGCTATTTGGTATCCGGGATTTTCACTAAGGAATGTGTGCTGTGCTGGATTTGTGTGGAAAGGTTGTCCTTGCGTGGAAAATCGGCGCTGACATGACTTCTTCTCTTGTCACGGACACTATCCGCGAGGCTCTGCAAACAGAAAAGGTCACTGGTGGACTCGCTCTCCACAGTGACCAAGGGTCTCAATACACATCGCAAGCATACATCGACCTGGCGCAAGCATATCACGTTTCGCCTTCGATGTCCAGTCTCGGCTGCCCTTATGATAACGCGGCAATGGAGAATTCCTTCGGCACATTAAAAACGGAATGCTTGTATCGTGCGCACTTCACCACCCGTGCTGAGGTGGAGCAGCTCGTTACCGAGTACGTTGACTTTTACAATTTTGAACGCATTTCACTCAAAAACGGTCTCACCCCGGTTGAAATCCGAAGCAAGACCGCGTAATCCGATGAAATTCTACGACAGGCTCTTATTTTCGTGTCTGTTGCTTGGGGATACAGTCCAATTCTACGATGGGGTTTTGTTTTTTGTGTCTACTTGCCTTATGGCAGTCCAGTTCTGTCAGAAGGCGTGGTGCTTGTTTTTGTTGCTTTGCTCAGCGTATATCCATTACGGCTGGCGATCAGAACCGGCGATTGTCAGGTTGATCAGCGTCGTGCCGATACAGGCGATGCACGCGGCAAGAACAAGCATGATGTTCAGACCGAAGCACTCGAGGGCAACGCCGCCGAGTGAATTGCCAAGCGCCATACCCAGTGTGAACATGGAGGAGGCGAGCGTCTGTCCTTTGGCCATGTCAGCGGCGTGAACGCGCTGGAGAACGAGATAATACAGCGACGGATACAGGAAGCCGTATGTGCAGGTCTGCAGCAGCTCAATCAGATAGATCGCCGGAATAGACGGCGCAAAGATGAGCAGGACGGCTTTGGCAATGTAGAAAAAGCCGGTCAGCCGCAGCAGAATTCTGACGCCGATACGGCGCTGGATGCGCTCAAAGAAGATCATGAACGGCGCGGCGGTAATGCACGCGAGAAACAGCGCGACACCGACATGTTCGCTGCCGCCGCCGATGCGCGTAAAAAGCTGAATCAGGAAGTTTTCCGCCATGGCATGGCATGCGGCGAGACAGACCACGCCGGCCATGGTGACCATAAAGAGGCGGTAGCGTCGGGCAAAGGCAAGAATAGAAAGGCTCTCAGTCGTTTGGCTGTTTTGCAGATTGCCGTGCGCGGCGGGCTGTATCCTGGGGTAGCGCGTCATCAGAAGCAGCTGAAGTGCAAAGCAGAACAGTACGACCAGCATCATGGCGCGGGTGCCCAGATGCGCGATGATATAGCCGAAGGCAAGCGATGCAAACGAGAAGGAGAGGGAACCGGTTCCGGAACCGGCTCCGTAATCAACGCTGAAGCCGTTTCGCGTATAATGCGCGCACAATGGATTGTACAAAGGGATGGTGATGGAGAAGGTCAGATAGCCGAGAATATAGAGCACGCCGGTGAAGGCTTTCGGCAAGGCAAGCAGCTCGATGGCGGCAACAGCGCCAATGGCAATAATCATGAAGCCTGGAATAATTTTCTGAAGCCAGGCAAGCGACGTCTTGTCTGCATGGCTGCCGATCATCGGCTGAAGAAGGCAGGAAAGAATGTTGGTGGCGGCGAGCATGACGCCGATCTGCGCGGCGCCAAAGCCGCGGGAGATGAGATAGGTGACGGCGAAAGCGCCGATGCCGGCCATCGCAAAGAAATATACTGCCTGATGCAGACAGTACAGCGGCGTAAGGCTGCGGCGGGATGGATGATGCACAGACATGTGTTTCCTCCAAAAAGATGGTTGATACAAATCACAGAATCCTGATACAGCATAGCACGATTTTGGGCTGACAGCAAGAAGCGATGCGTTGCATAACGATGGAAAGATAATGCGAGGCGGATAATGCTGCACGCTTTTGACAGGCGGTATTTTAAAGCGCTGCTGGAGATGGCATGAAGGAAATACCGGAGTGATGACGAATTATTGCAGTACGGATGAAAAAGAAGACGAATTGAATCAAAATGGATGCAAAGGCGGTATGCGGGGGCATACGGTTGCTCTTTGGCTTAAACACGTAAACGAAGGGAGATCACCATCATGCAACAGCTTCAGTTCCATGAGAATACGCAGACACTGCATGTGGGCACGATGCCCAACCATGCATATTTTATTCCCCACGGAAGCCGGGACAGCGCGCTTACGCTGCGCAGAACGGACTCAGATCGATTTCTGCTGCTCAGCGGTGAATGGGGTTTTACGTTCTATCACAGCGTTCTGGATCTTCCGCAGGAGTTTCTGACGCTGCCTGCTGAAGGGCAGATTCCGGTGCCGGCGGTCTGGCAGTATCATGGCTATGACAGCCATCAGTACACCAACGTGCTTTATCCGATCCCCTTTGATCCGCCTTATGTGCCGGCAGAGAATCCGTGCGGTCTTTATACGCGCAGCTTTGCGTATCAAAAGACGGACGGACAGCGGCAGACGCTGTGCTTTGAAGGGGTTGACAGCTGCGAATATGTATGGCTGAACGGCAGGTTTGTGGGCTACAGCCAGGTTTCCCACAGCACGTCGGAGTTTGACGTGACGGATTTCATCAAAGACGGAATGAATGAACTGAAGGTGCTGGTGCTCAAGTGGTGCGATGGCACGTATTTTGAGGATCAGGATAAGTTCCGCATGAGCGGCATTTTCCGCGACGTGTATCTGCTCACGCGTCCGCAGGAGCATCTGCTTGACTATACCGTTCAAACGCTGCTGGAAAGCGATCTGCAGAAGGCAGAAATCCGTGTATCCTTTGAAACAAGCGGCGCGCCTGAAATCGCCTGCGAGCTGCTGGATGCCCAGGGAAATACCGTGTGCACTGGAAAGGCCGAAGACGGTCTGTTCTCGTGCATGCTCAATCAGCCCGGGCTTTGGAACGCAGAGTCCCCGTATCTGTATACGCTTGTGATCCGCTGCGGCGAAGAATGGATTGCAGAAGAAGTGGGCGTGCGCGAGATCCACGTTGAAAACGGCGTGATCATGCTCAACGGTCAGAATATCAAATTCCGCGGCGTGAACCGGCATGACAGCGATCCCTTTGTGGGACCGGCTGTGGGAGAAAAAGAGATGCTTCGGGACCTTCAGGTCATGAAGCTGCACAACGTGAACGCCATCCGCACGAGCCATTATCCCAACGCGCCGGAATTCCTGCGCCTTTGCGACCGATATGGCTTCTATATCATTGATGAATCCGATATTGAATGCCACGGCGTTGTGCTCAAGGATGGCGGCTGGAAGGGCGAATACAATTATCTGGCGAACGATCCGGCTTATGCAGAGTGCTTCCTGGATCGCGTGCAGCGCTGCGTGATCCGCGACAAGAACCGTCCCAGCGTCGTCATCTGGTCCATGGGCAATGAATCCGGCCATGGCGTGTGCCTGGACAAGTGCATCGAATGGACGAAAAAATACGATCCGACCCGCCTGACGCACTATGAGCGCGCATCCTTCCCGCCGGAGGGCATGGCGTTTAACGAGGAATATCTGGATACCTACAGCCGGATGTATGCTTCGGTCAAGGCGATTGACGCGTACTTTGAGCAGCAGAAGACCGGCGTGCTGGTTCATGGCGAGCGTACGGATTATGTCGCGCCTGCGGTGCTGCATAAGCCGTATGTGCTGTGCGAATACTGCCATGCCATGGGCAACGGCCCCGGAGATCTGGAAGACTATTTCCAGTGCATCGAGCGTCATCCGGGCCACAGCGGCGGCTTCATCTGGGAATGGTGCGATCACGCCATTTACATGGGCAAGACGGTCGACGGACGGCCGAAGTATTTCTATGGCGGCGACTTTGGCGAGTTCCCGAACGACGGCAACTTCTGTATGGATGGTCTGGTCTATCCGGACCGCACGCCGCATACGGGTCTTCTGGAGTTCAAGAACGTCATGCGTCCTGCGCGAATCAGCGCGGTGAACCTGGCTGAAGGCCGTTTTGAAGTCTGGAATCTGTACGATTTCAATACGCTGTGCGATGCCGTTGAGATCCGCTATACGCTGCGCCGCGGCGGCCGGGAGGTTGGCGGCGGCATGGTCGATCCTGCTCAGCTGAGGATTGCGCCGCACACGCGCGCGCAGATTGCTATCGATGATCCCGGTCTGGCTGTGCCGGATACGGCTGTGTACTTTGAGACGATCATCAAAAATGGTTCTGCTCTGGTGCCTGCGGGGCATTGCGTCGGCACGGAGCAGGTTGGCGCGCAGGTCTTTACGCCGGTTCTTTCTTCGCAGGACGGAGGAGAGATCCGCGTGAGCGAGGACAGCCGGCATATTGTGATCGGAAATCAGCATTTCCGCTATCAATACAATAAGCAGCATATCAGCTTTGATCAGATGACCGTGGGCGGCGTCTCGCTGCTGGATAAACCGCTTGGCTTTAACATCTGGCGTGCGCCGACGGACAACGACCGCAACGTGCGCCGCAAGTGGAGCGAATTTGGCTATGACCGCGTCATTCCGCGCGGCTATGAAACGACTGTGGAGATGAAGGACGGCGTTTGTACGCTGACGACTCGTTTTGCCATCGGCGCGATCTATCTGCAGAATCTGGCGGAAGGCGTTGTGCAGTGGCGCATCACATCCGGCGGCGCAGTGACGGTGGACGTCAAGGCTGATGTGAGGGAGAACATGCCGTTCCTGCCGCGCTTTGGCCTGCGTCTGTTCCTGCCTGCGTGCATGGATAAGGTGCAGTACTTTGGATTCGGTCCGTATGAGAGCTATATCGACAAGCGCCGGGCCAGCAGCAAGCACCTGTACAGCACCTCTGTGAAGGCGATGCATGAAAACTACCTCAAGCCGCAGGAAAACGGAAGCCATTACGACTGTTCCTGCGTACAGGTCAGCGGTCCGGCAGTCCGCATGACTGTGACGGGAGAAAGCTTCTCGTTCAGCGCCTCTCCTTATACCCAGGAGGAACTGACGCAGAAGGCGCACGCCTATGAGATTGAACCCTGCGGAAGCACCGTGCTGTGCGTGGATGCGATGCTCGCGGGCATCGGATCAAACAGCTGCGGTCCGGAACTGATGGAAAAATACCGTACCGGAACGAAGGCGGATTTCACCTGGACGTTTACGCCGGAGAAGATCTGCTGAGTCAACTGAATACAGAAAGAACGCGCCCCGTGTCTCTTTTGCAGAGATGCAGGGCGCGTTTGATGTGACGTCCATTCCAATTCCATCGGGCTATCAATCAGATAATCTTCTGCTCCCAGAAATGCAAAGATATATGGTGGAAGATAAATGGACATCTTGTTCCAGGCCCAATGGGAAGCCGGGAGATAATTCAATGTGCCTATTGCGGGAAACAGATAACAGCATACAAAGGGAAACGGCGTCGGCAGCTGGTTTCTCTGTCTTTCCAGTGGTATGAGCATATTCGCACACACATCTTGCCTGATTGCGGTTTCAGAGGTGTGACACGAATGGGAAAGAATCCATCAACCTGCACAAAATGCAAAATAAAGACAGGTGAAAGATAAATCAGATCGGTGCCAATCTTTAAACCGATATGATAGAATTCATATGTAAACTTCGTATGGAATGCACAGTCTTGGAGAGGGGAGAATAAAAGTGAAGGCACGAACGGTGTCCACACGCCCAAAGATCACAGGAGAGCATCTGGAGATCTACTTGCTGTTCTTGCCAGTTTTGGTTTGGTATTTGATTTTTTGCTATGCCCCGATGGGAGGCATTGTCATCGCCTTCAAGGATTACAAAATCCTCAAGGGCATTGCTGCAAGCAAGTGGGTGGGCTTTGACAATTTCCACTACCTGTTTTCGCTGCCCTCGTTCAGACAGGCCATTGTCAATACGTTGATAATGGGTGTGCAGCGGCTCTGTTTCTCCTTCCCTCTGCCAATTCTCTTTGCTCTCCTGCTCAATGAGGTGCGCAGCCCGCTGTTTAAAAAGAGCGTGCAGACGATCAGCTATCTGCCGCACTTCATTTCCTGGTCCGTGGCTGGCGGTTTGGTCTATATGCTGCTTTCCCCGGACACGGGCGCGCTGAACCATCTGCTTGTGATGCTGGGCGGTACAGGGAAAAATTATCTGGCTATCAGCAGCTATTTCCACAGGATTGTCCTCTTCTCGCACATGTGGAAGAGCATGGGCTGGGGCTCCATCGTGTACCTCGCCGCGATCACCGGCGTCGATGATCAGCTGCATGAAGCGGCTCGCATTGACGGCGCTAACCGTTTCCAGCGCATCTGGCATGTCACGCTGCCGGGCATCCGCAGCACCATCGCTGTGATGCTGATCCTTGAAATTGGCAACATCCTGAGTATCAGCTTCAATCAGATCTACAGCCTGATCAATTCTGCCGTGCTGGACGCCGGCGAGACGCTTGATTATTTTGTCTACCGTATGGGTCTGAGCACAGCAAATAACTTCTCCGTAGCCACAGCTGTCGGTCTGATCAAGTCTATTGTTGGCTTTGCGATGATTCTTATCACGAACGTAGCAACCAAAAAGCTTACGGATGGGGAAGGAGGAATCTGGTGATGAAGCTGCGCAAAAAGCTGAGCCCCGAGAGCATCTTTCATTTCTTTAACACACTGCTGATGCTTATCATTGTCGTTGTGATGCTCTACCCGTTCTGGTATGTACTCGTCTGCTCATTTTCTTCGCTTTATCACGTGCAGAACTCGACGTTCATCCTCCTGCCGGACGGCATTCATCTGGATGCGTACGCGCAGCTCTTCCGCAACGACATGATCCCGAAGGCATACGTGAACACGATCATCGTCACCGTATGTGGCACGGCGCTGAGCATCACGTTGACGATCTTGGGTGCATTCTGCCTCTCGCGCAAGAACTTGCCTGGCCGCACGGGTATGACGCTGTTTGTAGTCTTCACAATGCTTTTCAACGGCGGTCTGATTCCCACCTATCTGGTCGTGCGCAATCTGGGCATGCTCAACAGCCTCAAGTCGCTGATCTTCCCGACGGCTATCAGCACCTACAACATGATCATCCTGCGCAATTTCTTTTCGAGTGTGCCGGATGCGCTGCAAGAAGCGGCAATCATCGACGGAGCAAACCAGCGGACCTATCTGCTGCGCATCCTGCTTCCGCTCTCGGGCGCAGCCATTGCGACGATCACGCTCTTCTATGCGGTAGACTACTGGAACGCCTATTTCTACAGCCTGATTTACATTAACAAGCGCAGCCTGCTGCCCATGCAGGCCATCCTGCGTCAGGCGCTGATGACCAGCGAGTTTGACACCATGATGTATGACGACGGGATCATGAACCTGCCCTCCGAGATGCTCAAGGATGCGATGATTGTGGTGACGGCATTGCCGATCATCTGCATCTATCCGTTTGTGCAGCGCTTCTTCGTCAAGGGCGTGATGGTTGGCTCCGTCAAGGGATGATGCAATCCTATGCGTGAGTGACGCATGGACAATAAAAAGGAGGTATTTTCATGAAAAAGACCCTGATCTGCCTGCTGGCGGCTCTGATGGTGCTTGCGCTCATGCTGCCGGTGTGCGCGTCGGCGCAGGAGGATGTCGTGACCATCAAGGCGATGTGGGAGGCGACCCGTCCTGAGAATGAGTACACGGAAGAAACCCGTCAGTACATCCGCGAACACCTGGGCATCGACCTGGAGCTGACGCAGGTGTCCGAGAACTTCAGCCAGCAGCTTGCCCTGAGCATCGCTGGCGGCGATATTCCTGACCTGATCTGGATGAAGTACGACACCTATGTCCAGTATGCTGAGGATGGCCTGTTTGCCGACCTGACGGACAAAATCGCAGCATATCCGGACATCATGAGCTATGTGGATACCAACGGATACGGCGACGCCTGCTGGCAGCGCATGGCGATGGATGGACGCATCTACGGCGTGCCGACCCGTTCTGTCAACCCGACGATGTACACCGCCGCAATCCGTCAGGACTGGCTGGATAAGCTGAACCTTGCAGTGCCGCAGACGCTCGATGAGCTGACCGAGGTGCTGCGTGCGTTCACCGAGGACGATCCTGATGGCGATGGCGTGAATGATACCTACGGTGTGACCTGCGCCGGCCTCGATTACCTGAGCGTATTCTTTGGCGCTTTCGGCGCGACCTCCATGCAGGATTACCTGCTGCGCGAGGATGGAACCGTGACGACCAACGTCATCAGCGAGGACTACCGTGAGGCGCTCCGCTACCTGAGCGACATTTATGCGAAGGGCTACATGGATCCCGAGGTCTTTACCCAGTCCGGCGCGCAGACCTATGAAAAGTTCGCAACGGCGCAGGCCGGCTACTGGCCGAACTGGTGGTCCAACAGCGGCAGCGTCTATATGAAGTATGGATTTGCCGAAAACAACCCGGATGGACAGGTGACGGTCATGCAGCCCGTCAAGGGTTCGGACGGACAGTCTGGCCTGCCGGCGTGCGATCCGATTTGGCGCACGGTGGCGATTTCCACCAGTTGTGAGCATGTGGACAAGGTGCTCGAGCTGATCAACTGGGAGTGCACGCCGTACGGCTGGTATACCGCGATGAACGGCGTGGAAGGCGATTACTTCGAGATGAACGACGCAGGCGAGGTCACCTGGTACTGGGGCCTTGAAGGCAAGAACCGCCGCGGTGACGCGATCTCCGACATGGAAATCTACAAGTTTATCGAGAACCTTGCACTGCAGCAGAAGCTTTATCTGCTCGATGAGTCCGACTATGGCGCCAAGCGCACGGCGGGCATCGGTGCCTGCATGGAGGCTCCGGTATATGACAACCTGTTCATGGGTATGTACACTGACGAATACAACCGGCTCAACAGCGAGCTCAAGGCCTACTACACAAACATGACCGTCAAGTTCATCATGGGCGAGATGGATCTTGATAAGGAGTGGGAGAACTACGTCAAGACATATCTGAGCATGGGCGGCGAGAGCGTGCGCAGCTCCCTGCTGGCCAAGTACAATGAAACGCATGGTACGAGCTATACCTTCGCCGAGTAAACGCATTGACAAAACACAGGGAAGGGGTTTTTCCCCTTCCCTTGTGTCTGTTAGTGCGCAAGTGACTGTAAGGGATACAGGAATCCGACAGAAGAAGGTCGAATTATCTGCTGAAAGTACAGTATACGCGCTGATGCGATGGAGGGCATCATGGGCAAACGTCAATCCCTACAGCGAAGAATGATTCATCTGATGGTGACGGCAGCCGCGGTGCCCGTGCTCATTCTGGCAATCCTGCTGTCGGTGATCAGCTGGAAATCCGACATGGAGCTGGCGGACAAGCAGTGCGAGAGCATTCTCGATGCAATCGAAGCGGACGTGCTGCTCCAGAAAAACCAGGCGGAGAATGTCATTCGTTCACTGGCAGACAGCGAAGCTGTGAAAACCATGCTGACAGCCTCATCCCGAGCGGAATGGGCGACACGGTTCAATGAAGGAGCGTATTCTGAGCTCACCAAAGCGGAGAGCTATCTAACCGGGCTGCAGGCGAGTGTCACGCTGATCTATGCAAGCAATGTGGGGCTGGAGTGCTGGCCGATGCTGCTGGACAGCATGCGCTTTGCGCAGGAGGAGGACCTGACTGCCTTTCTGGATTCGGAGCAGAAGGACATTTGGGCTGGCGTAGGCGCGATGATCCCACCGTCGCTTTCGCACATCGAGCTGTATCAGAGCGTTGGCGAGAAGCTGGTCTACTACTGCCGCGTGACGTCGGGCTATCGCAAGCAGTTGGGCGTCATCAAATGTGGCTTGAGCGTGGACAGGGTGCTGCGCACAGCGGACGTGCTCACCGGGGAGAACGAAATCATCGTCACGGTGGGCGGCCGGGTAGTCCGCGATCCACAGGGAAACGCAGGTCAGGCAGACTCGGCTATAGCGCCTGACAGGGACGGATGGCATCAGCGCATCATCGAATCGCTGGGCATGAGCATCTATGTGCGAAGAAGCGTGCGCTCGATTTGGGAGGCTTACTGGCGCAACAAGGGCGTTTTCCTTATGCTGGCCTTGCTGGCTATCGCTGTGATGCTGGCAGCTACCAGCAGCGTGCTGGGAAGCGTGGTCAAACGGCTGCGACGGCTTGAGCAGCTGGCCAACGGGATTGAGATCTGCGAGAGCATTCAGCTGCCGGACGAGGGCAGCGACGAGGTAGGCTGTGTGGTTCGGGCGTTCAACAGCCTGTTTGCGCGTCTCGAACGAAAGAATGCTGAGCTGCTTCAAAAGGAGCGCGATAAGCGCCATAGCCAGCTGCAGGCCCTGCAATATCAGCTCAATCCGCACTTCCTGTTCAACTCCCTGCATTGGCTTCAGCTTCGTCTGGAGGAGCAGGGCGTGGACAGCGAGACGTCCGAGAGCATCACGCAGCTGGGCAGCGTCCTGCGCTATAACCTCTCGGAATCCCTGGAGGCGACCCTTGCGCAGGAAGCGGATCAGCTCCGGGCCTATGTCGGGTTCATGAGCGAGATGAAGGAACAGCCAATTGAGCTGCAGCTGGCATGGCCAGAGAAGCTCAACAGCGTGAAGGTGCTGCGCTTCGTCTTGCAGCCACTTGTGGAAAATGCGTTGCGCCACGGGCTCATCAGAGGACGGAGCATGCTCATCACCGTGAGCGCAGTGGCGGGCGGCGGTTGGCTGACCATACGCGTGGAGAACGATGGTCGGAGCATCGACCCGCAGACGCTTGCACGGCTGCGCACGGTGTTTGACAGTAAGACGAGCGATACAGCGGCGGGCATTGGGCTAAACAATCTTGTTTACCGGCTGTCGCTGCGCTATGGCAGGCACTATCAGCTCGAGGTGGAGTCCGGAGAAGGCTGCACGGCGTTCATCATCCGGATTCCGGAGCCGGAGAAGAGCAGGCAGGAAGAGGGTGACGCACATGCGGTATCTGGTGGTTGACGACGATGAGGCGAGCTGCCGTGGCGTGGCCCGGCGGCTATGCAGGTTCCTTTCCACGGACGACGATGTGGCGTGTGCGTTCGATGCGGAGGAGGCGCTGGCGCTGATGCGGGACAGGCCAGTGGACATCTTGGTGACGGATATCCGTATGGGCGAGATGAACGGCTTGCAGCTGATTGAAGCGGTGCGCCAGCAGAAGCTCTGCGCTGCCTCGATCATCCTGACGGCATACGACTCCTTTTCCTATGCGCAGCAGGCTGTACGGCTGGAGGTGAAGGATTTCCTGCTCAAGCCGTGCAGCGAGGCGGCGCTGCGTGAGTCCGTGCAGCGGGTGACAGCCAGCCTGCTGGCTCAGCGCAATGAGCGGATGGGCGTCACGCTGGAGCAGCTGCATCAGGCGATCTGTCAGGGCGAAGCGCTGGGCAGCACCCGGATGCAGGCGCTGCTGGGCGCGCATATTCCGCAGATGGTGCGTCTGGTGCGCCTGAATGGCGTTCGGTCAGATGTACTGTCCTGGCCGGGGCGATGGAGTATAGCGGACGAACAGCGGCGTTTCATGTTGGTGGACGACAATCTGGACAGCCTGAAATGCTGGCTTGCTGGCGCAGATAGGGTCGACTTGACTGCTGGAATCTCAGAGGCTGGCAATCAGCTTGGCGAAATGTGGAGGCAAGCGGGGAAAGCACTGCATGTGTGTATCTCATGCGGGAATGTGCCTGCCGTGCTGTATCAGCCGGAACTGGAACGAGAGGGACTCAGCGAGGGAGTTCTGCAAGCACTGTATTTCGTTGCAGCGCATTTGGGGGAGCCCATAGACATGCAGCACCTTTGCAATCTGCTGCATATCAATTACAGCTATTTCAGCCGCCTGTTCAAGCAGCAGATGGGATCGACGTTTTCAGAGTATCTGCTTTACTGGCAGATGAAATGGGCGAAGCAGGCATTGCTCGGCGGCAAGCGTGTCAGCCAGGTGGCGCGGGATCTGGGCTATATGAATTCAGAGAACTTCTCGCGCGCCTTTGCGCGGAGCCAAGGGGTTTCACCCAGCCGGGTCCAGGAATTACGGAGAACAGGGGTAACGAATGATGTCCAACTTGTATGAAACACATTTGCATACGGCGGAATCGAGCCGTTGCGCGAGGTCGCCGGCAAGGGACATGGTGCATCTGTACCGTGACCATGGCTATCGCGGCATAATCGTCACAGACCACTTTACAGGCAGTGTCAGCTATGTGCCGGACAGGCGGGTTGATTGGCGCAGACAGGTCGACGCTTATTGCAGGGGTTATGATCTGGCGAAGGATGAGGGACAGCGGTGTGGCCTCGACGTATTCTTCGGCATCGAACAGTGCTTTCAGGGGGATGAGTGCCTGATCTACGGGGTGGACAGGGAATGGCTGTACGCGCATCCTGAAATCGCGGGGTGGAGCCGAAGCGAACTGCTGTGGGAAATTAGCGCGGCAGGCGGATGTGTGGTACATGCGCACCCATTTCGCATGCGCAGTTATGTCGATGTGATCCGGCTCAATCGGTGCGTACATGCGATTGAGGTATTCAATTCGGGCAACGGAGAGCTTGATGATCGCTATGCACTGTGGTATGCTCGCAGGCTTGGCCTTCCGATGACAGCGGGCTCGGATACGCATGCCGTCGCAGATCGTTCGGAAAGGACGCTCTATGGTGTCGCATTTGATGCTCCGTGGGCAGGAATCCAGGACTATGTGCAGGCTGTGCGCAAGGGTACGCCCTTCCGTTTGCATGCGCCATGCGGACGTGGAGAAGGAGAGTTAACATCACTTCCCATTCCTTGCGAAGAAATCGGTGAAAACGGCGAGCATACGCCATGGCACAGGGCGGATTATTCGACGATACGTTGAGGCAGGTTCCGGGTGGAACGCATTCATGAATTGGGAACGAAGCAGATAAATGCAATGAATTGTTTCATTGGAAAAGGTGGTGGATCATCTGTGTGAGACAATCAACCACCTTGTTTGGGTGTGTTTTCAAACGAATGCCACCTGCATCAAGTTAACAAAATGCACATAGTCACGCTTGTCTCCTTTGCACTGCACACCCCTTGCACACCCTGAATCTGCCCAACCGGTAATCGTAACTTGTATCAATATATCGGTGCAGACACACCAAGGGACTCAGATATTGATACGATATCTGGGCCTTTTCTTTTGCATTTTTTCGGTTCGGCAATGCAAAATTTGAGGAATTTCACGTTGGAATTGGCGTTTGGCGGGGAAGAATTGCAGGATTTCGTTTCTCTGAATCGAATGCTCAATTTGCTTCCGAACGGATAGAAGGCAAAATAGGTCGTTAGTCTACTCGAGAAGGTTATTCTGACCTCAGTTTTGCACCCCCCTAAGCAGGAAAAGAGGAAAGCGTACACGGTGTTACGATATAATCCGTACACGGTGTACGCTTTACTTCTGGGGGGAGACTTGATGCGGCTGACGCGGCAATGCCTTCTGACTTCATGATGACGAACGACGCTTCACACATCTTTACCATAAAACGGTCGATATCCCTCTTGACTTGGAGTGAACTCCATGCTGTATACTCTTCCTGAGGTGATGAAATGTGACGATCAGTCAGGTCTGCAGCCGGTATGGATTAACGCCCGATACCCTTCGCTATTACGAGAAGATCGGCGTCATCCCCGAGGTGCACCGCACAGCAAGCGGCATTCGCGATTACGATGAAGCGGCCATCGGCTGGGTGGAAAATGCCGTGTGCATGCGCAGTGCCGGCGTGCCGGTGGAGAGCATCATCGAGTATGTGCGGCTCTATCAGGCAGGAGATACGACCCTTCAGGCAAGGCGCGATCTATTGAAGGATGTCCACACCAGCCTGCTTAAGCAGAGACAGCAGATGGACGCAGCCATTGACCGGCTGTCCTTTAAAATCAGCCGGTATGATGCGGCACTGAAGACGGGTGTGCTCTCCTGGGAAGAGGAGGATGGGCAATGAGAAAGCTGATTCTTCTGATTCTTGTGTCCATTCTGCTTTGCTCGGCAGCACGGGCTGAAACCCTTGTCGTCTGGTTCTCCTGCACGGGCAACACGGAAGCGCTGGCACACACCGCCGCTGGGACACTGAATGCGGACCTTTGGCAGATTGTCCCGGAGAAACCGTATTCAGATGAGGATCTGAACTACCATGATAGCAGCTGCAGAGCCAATCGGGAGCAAGCTGATCCCGCCTGCCGCCCCACATTGCTTGGCACGGTGGATGTGACACTCTATGATGCCATCGTGCTGGCCTACCCGATCTGGTGGGGCGAGGAGCCACGCATCGTTGACACATGGATCGAAAGCGTCGATCTGGCCGGAAAACAGCTGGCGGCTATATGCACGTCCGGCGGAAGCGGTATACAGACGAGCTACGCGCACTTGCAGGAGAAAGCGCCGGATGCCCTCTGGCTTGGCGCAGAGCGGTTCTCTGCGAATACCACACCAGCAGAGCTGAGCGAATGGTGTGCATCCATTGGTCTTGAAAAGGAGAATGAAGTGAACATGCGGATCGCAATCGGCGACCATATTCTGACCGTCCGGCTGGCTGACAACGAGAGCACTGCGGCACTCAAAGCGCTGCTGGAAAACGGTCCTGTGACCCTCCCGGCCTCCAATTACGGCGGCTTTGAGAAGGTCTGCCCGATCGGCACCCGTCTGCCCAGCCATGACGAATACACCGTCACCCAGCCCGGCGATGTCATGCTGTACGCCGGCAGCAGCATCGTCCTCTTCCACGGCAGCAACAGCTGGGAATACACCCGACTTGGCTCGATCGATGAAATGACGAACCTGTCAGGCATTCTCAACGGAAACGAAAACGAGATCACACTAAGCCTTGAATAAGGGGGAAACACAATGATAACCAATGCGTTTCAGGACATGAAGCTCTCCGCCCTGGGCATGGGCAACATGCGCCTGCCGGTGATGGACGGCAACGATGCAGCCATCGACGAAGCGGCGACCGAGGCCATCCTTGATTACTGCATGACCCATGGCATCAACTACTATGACACCGCATGGGGATACCACAGCGGCAATTCTGAGCTGGTGGTGGGCAAGCTCCTGCAGAAGTATCCCCGGGAGAGATTCTATCTTGCCTCCAAGTTTCCCGGCTATGACCTGAGCAACATGGGCAAGGTCGAGGAAATCTTCGAAGAGCAGCTCCGCAAGTGCCGCGTCAGCTACTTCGATTTCTATCTGTTCCACAATGTCTGCGAGATGAACATCGAGCAGTATCTTGATCCCCAGTACGGCACCCATGCGTATCTGATGGAGCAGAAGCGCAAGGGGCGTATCCGCCATCTCGGCTTCTCCGCGCATGGCGACATTCCCACGATCCGCCGCTTTCTGGAGGCGTACGGCGAGGATATGGAATTTGCGCAGATCGAGCTGAACTGGTTCGACTGGACATTCCAGAATGCCAAGGGCAAGCTGGAGCTGCTGAAGGAATGGAACATCCCGGTGTGGGTGATGGAGCCTGTCCGGGGCGGTCAGCTGGCGAATCTGCAGGCGGAGGACGCCGCAAAGCTGAAGGCCGCCCGCCCCGATGAGGGCATTCCGGCCTGGTCCTTCCGCTTTCTGCAGAGCCTGCCTGAGGTGACCATGACGCTGTCCGGCATGAGCAGCCTACAGCAGGTGCGGGACAATACCGCGACCTATGAGGAGCGCAGGCCCCTGAACGATGACGAGATGAAGCTGCTGCTCTCCGTGGCAGACGACATGATTCGCCGCACGACGGTGCCCTGCACCGCCTGTCATTACTGCGTCAGCCATTGTCCCATGCAGCTGCCCATCCCGGATCTGCTGAAACTGTACAACGAGTCCATGGCCGCAGGCCCGGGCGCGTTCATCGCGCCGATGGCGCTTTCTGCTCTCGCGCAGAACCAGCAGCCCTCCGCCTGCATCGGCTGCCATTCTTGCGAGCAGGTCTGCCCGCAGCAAATTCATATTCCGGACGCACTGGCTGATTTTGCCGTCCGCGTCGGTCAGAAAGGATGAACCACATGTCCAAGAAGGTCCTGATCATTTCCTCCAGCCTGCGCGCAGGCAGCAACTCGGAAATCCTCGCAAGAGAATGCGAGAAAGGCGCGAAAGCCGCCGGGCACGAGGTCGAATACCTCTCTCTCAAGGGCAAGGACATCCGGTTCTGCATCGGCTGTCTGTCCTGCCAGCGCACGGGCAGCTGCGTGCTCAAGGACGACGTGCCCGGAATCATGGCCAAGGTGAAGGCCGCCGAGGTTATCGTGTTCGCCACGCCGATCTACTACTATGAAATGAGCGGCCAGCTCAAGACCCTGCTGGACAGGCTGAATCCGCTCTATGCCGCGGACTATGCGTTCCGCGAGATTTACATGATCGCCACCGCAGCGGAGGACGAGGAAACCACCTTTGACAAGGCTTATCATGGCCTGCAGGGCTGGGTGGACTGCTTTGAAAAGGCCGAGCTGAAGGGGATCGTTGCTGGCGGCGGCATCGATGCTGCCCATGCTGCGATCAGCCATGACGACGTGATGAAGAGAGCGTATCGTCTCGGGCTTGAGCTGTAAGCACGTAAAGAAAAGCGTCCTGTTGGATGCGTGTTTTGGATTGCATTCTGCGAAACAGACAATGAGATAAAGAGCCTCCTGTTGCAGCACCGACAGGAGGTTATCTGTATGGTAGGATAAGGATGTTTTCCGGCCAAACATACATGCGTATATAGGTACTAACATTCTTTACAAATCGCTATTTCTGTGCTATTCTATATTAACCGAACGATTGGTTAGCGAAAAGATAAGAGGATACGATGAGAGAACGTGACGAGCAGGCGTTTCAGCGCAAAAAGGCGGAAATCATGGAGGCCTGTTTTGGCTGCTATGCGGAAAACGGGCTGAACGGAACGGGCATCAAGGCGCTGGCTGACGCCTGCGGCCTGTCCAAAGCCAGCCTGTATACCTATTTTGATTCGCTGGACGATTTGATTGTGGAATCCACCGCGTACTGCATGAGCAAGGTGGAGGATGAGTTCATGCAGCTTGCGCCCCGGGGGATGGAGGATATTTCCCGATTCATCGAAGAGGTGCCCTATTGGACGGCGAAGCGCCACGGAAAAAAGTACCGGCTGATGTATCAGGTATATACCCATCCCAAATACATCGAGCACGGCAAGGTGTTCTTTGCCGGGGTGAATGAGCGCTATCGCGCCTATGCCAGACAGCTGGAGCCGTTGCTTGGCATTCCCTGCGATGTGATCACACCGCTCATCTTCATCTTTATCCGCGCGTCAGTGCATTACGCCTTGTTTGAGGATGAGTATTACCTGAAGAGCCAGATGAACGTGCTGAAGCAATGCGTCTTTCTGCTCAGCAGTCAATACCCAAGGGAGATTCAGGAATGAAAAGGATATGGATTGCTTTGCTGTGCTGCCTGCTGATGCTCTGCTGCGCCGGCTGCGGCGCGATGGCAGAACAGACGGACGCCGCCGTTCGGGTGGGCGATGTGGTCTATGATCTGCAGACGGTGCAAGACGCCCTGACGGCGAGCCGCATGCTCTACGTGACAGCGGGCGTGCGCCTGAACGATGCGCAGAAGCAGCTGCTGACAGACGGCGTGCTGGAGCACTTCATTGGCCTGGGCGTGCTGGAAAGCCTGCTGCGCGAGGCGGGACAGGCGGAGATCGACAGTGAGACGCAGAGCCTGCTGGATCAGCAGGCACGGCAGACCTGCGAGGCCGCGCGGCAGCAAATGGCCGAAGCCATCCGCGAGGAAGCGCCCGATGCGTCCGACGAGCAGATCGACGCGTTCCTTGAAGACATGGGCTGCACGCCGGACGCCTATCGTGAGGAGCTGGAGCTGAGCCTGAAAAATCAGCGGCTGCTGAACCTGTACTGCGGCGAGATCACCCTGAGCGACGGAGAAGCGCTCGCGTACTATGAGCGGCAGTATGTGTCCGTCTGCCGGGAGCGCTATGAGGGGAATATTCCGCTGTTTGAGCAGGAGGTGCTCTTAAGCGGCGGAATCTCCTACTATATTCCGGAGGGCTACCGGCGCATCAAGCACATCGTGATGGCGCTGCCCGAGGAGATCGCGGACAGGCTTTCCGCCATGCAGTCGGGCTCGACCGCGATCAGCAAGGACGCTTGGCAGGCCCTGCAGGAGGCTGCCGGCGAGGCCATGAAGCCGAAGACGGACGCCATCTATCAGGCGCTGGCGGACGGAGAGAGCTTTGAAAGCCAGATGGCGCTGTATTCCTACGACACGGGCGTTGCCCCCGAGGACGCGGGCTACCTGCTCCATGCTGATTCCGTGCTGTGGGACGAGGGCTTTCTCAAGGCTGCCCTGGCGCTGGAGCATCCGGGGGATGTATCCGGGCCCGTGGTCACGCCGGCCGGCATCCACATCATCTTGTACGCGGGCGACGAGCCCGCGGGGGCCCTTGCCCTGACGAAGGAGCAGCAGGAGCTGCTTAAGCAGGAAGCACTGGCAGACAAGCAGACACGGGCGCTGGAGGAACTGGTGAGCCAGCACCGGGGCGATTACGAGATAGAGACCCACCCTGAGTGGCTGACGATTCCCGAATGATTGAGAGATACAGGAGGTTTCTCCCATGAGCAAACGGCTTCTCTCCCTTCTTCTGATGCTCGTCCTGCTGTTGTGCGCGGCAGCCGGCCTTGGCGAGCAGACCCTCGGCCTTACCGCCGCAAGAATCAACGCCCTGCGGAAGCTGGCCGGAGATGCCGGCACGCCGTGGAGCGAGGACGCACGGCCCACGCCGGACATGAATGCCCTGCAGATGTGGCAGTGGACGGACTGGTTCCTGTCCAGCAAGGTACGCAGCCTGCTGGGCACGATTCAGGACTATGATCAGCTGAACAATTCCCTGGCTCCTGAGACTGAAGAAGTCCAATGGAAGCTGCTTCAAATGGAGAACACCCTTTCCCGCTTTGAAGCGCTGCTGGAGGAGGACCGTCTGGCGATTCTCAACGGCATCAGCCTGTGCCAGAGCGACGGGGCGAGCGAGGCCGATCGCCAGAATGCCGTCAGCCTCATCCTGGAGGCCGAAAGTGAGATCAAGCAGATCAGAGAGACCATCTGCGGGAATTACGGGACATACCTGGCGCAGGCGAACGAATGCAGCAGCATGCTGGACAACCAAAGCGGCAGCCTGCTGGAGGCGCATAAGGATGAACTTGCCGCAGCCGCCGGCAGTCTGGAAAGCGACGAAAAGGGCGCCAATGCGGGTTTCGACATCTCGGTCATTTCCACGCATCAGTTCAGAATCCGGGTTCTGGGTTCTGACAAAGCGCCGATTGCGGGCGCGCAGGTTACGGTGACCAATCAGCTGAACACGGCCAAAACAAAGACGCTGGCCACCGATGCGAATGGCAACGCGGTCTTCTGGGTGAGCGACCTGGGTGCGGACGAAAAGGACGAGCTGCGGCTGAACCTGCGCATCACAGCCGATGACTGGCGCACCCGCGAGGTGAAGACGCTCAAGCTGCACGCCGGCGAAACCAGCAGCTTCTACATGGAAAAGAACGACGGCAAGCCGTATCTGGTCATGGGCTGCTTTAACGGCAGGGACATCCTCAGCGAAAAGAATACGTTCTACTGCACGGAGGCGAACACGGCAAAGCACACCTTCTCCGTGAAGCTGAGCTGCGCTGCGGATGGCATGCTGCAGCTGTGCTGTCTCAGCGATGAGACCGAGACGGTCGCTGCGTCGGAGTCTTTCAAGAATACCGACAGCGACAGGACGGAGTTTGAGTTTCAGGATACATGGCTGAGCAAGCTGCTGCCGGGGACGAAGGTCTACTTCAAGATCATCACCGAGGACAGCCGGGAATACGTGTTTGATACCCAGATGCTCATTCAGAAGGCTGTTGTCGAGGAGCCCTTCCTGAGCAGCGACAGCACGCTGTTCAAGCTTTTCGGCAGCGTCGGCGGGTTCGGCTTTGACATTCCCGAAGGGATCCCCTTTGTCGGAGGCAGCCGCCTGGCCGTCAACGTCCCGGGAATCAATACAAAGCTGATGATTCTGCCCTCGGGCCGGGCGATGTTTGCCTGGGGAAATGATCTCGCGCAGGAGCAGCTCGGCTGGGAAAGCCAGGACGCGCAGGATCAGGCAAACGCTGCCAAGGAATTTGAGGCGAAGGGCGCGGCTGACAGGCTGCTGGCCCAAGCCGGCGCATATCGCAAGATCAATACCACCACAGAACCTCAAATGCTGGGCAGCTATGGTGCGAGTGTGAGTCCCTTTGTGTCCCTGCAGGGCCTGTATCGCACAAGCGATCAAAGCCTGGAAATGGAAGGCGACATTGGCGCGACGATGGCCTTCGAGGGCGGCTTCACCCAAACCTTTGCGATGGGCCCGGTGCCTTTCTTTGCGGGTGTGGATTTCAGCATGGGCGCCGGCTTCGGTCTGGACGCCTCTGTGGACATGAAGATGGAGATCGTCAACGGCGCGCTGAAGCCCCTGGAGGCTCCTTCTATCGATTATGGCAGCGGATCGCCCGTTTCCATCAGGCTGGAGATGGTCAGCACCATCGGTATGGGTCAGCGGGATGTGGCGAGCGTCGCGCTGCGCGGCTACGGCTGCATCAACCCCGTTGTGAGCTTCGTCAAATCAGGGGTCAGTGCAGACGCGGCGCTCGGCATGGGCATGAATGTCACCGTTCGCCAGATGTTCCTCAAATGGAAGAGCACCATCTGGGAGGGGAAGCTTAACCTTCCTCAGAATTCGGCAATGACGCTGAGCGCGCCGTCGGATGGGACATACCAGCACTTTGACAGCACAGGCGCCGATATGCCGAAGCCTCCCACGGAGAACAGCATAACCGGCAGCAGCGGCGTGGAGCCGACCGAGAAACAGCAGGTGTTCAGCCAGATCGACAGCGCGACCGGAAATTTCCAGTACGCGGTGATTGGCGACCAGACCTATCTGTTCTGGATCCAGCCCGGCGCAGCTACCGGATGGAACAAAGTCGGAGCGCGGCTGATGTGGTGCAACCTGAATGACACGAGCAAGATTGGAGAGGTCACATGGAAGGAAAATAACTCAATCCCGAATGCGAACAACGGCGAGAACGGAAGTACAACCAAGCGCAAGGCGTATGCGGACTACGACTTTGCGGTGGAGGTCAGCCGTGGGGTGAACAATCAGGGGAGCAGCTTCTGCGCGCTGACGATCCTGAGCGGCATGTTCACCACCGGCACCGGCTCCGGCACGTCGCCTGAAGCGCCCGATGAATCCGTCTTGACGACCGTGCTGATGGAGCAGAGAGCGGACAAAGGATTGAATATCGTATTCTATCAGGAGCACACAAGGGTGTTCCGGAAGGAGGACTACGCCGTCATGCCGGAAGTCTTCCTGACGGCGGAGGGCGATGACATCAGCTCTGCCTGCATCGTCAGCACCTGCACGAGCAGCGACAGCCAGAGAGATATCTATGGCCAGGTTATCTACAACGAAAAAACGGATCTGGATGGGCTTATGGAGCTCGGCAATACCTCGTTCAAAGACGGGTACAGCATTGCCCGCTACCATGTGGGCATGCCCAGCACAGCAGCCAATGTGAATATCTATTCTCTGAATGAAGCCGGCGAGCTTTCCCGTCTTTCCTATCGCGGTACCAAGACCAGTCAGGATCTGCTGGCGCGGGGAGATATCATCAATTTCCGCGTATATTCGCAGCTTGAAGGAAGCACCGCCAAGGACAGACTGTTCTATCTGGAGCGGGCCAAGCTGGAAGATGGCAAATACATCCATCGGCTCAAATGCGCCGCAGTGAATGTGAACAGCCCTGCCGCGTCCACGGTGATCACGGATTACGACGTGGAGATCAGCGCGGACAGCTTTGACATTGTCAGGTTCGGCTCGGGCGTGTATCTGTACTGGACGGAATGCTCGACCCCGACGAATTCGGCCGAGGCGGGGACAAAGGAGAAGTATCTGGTGCGCTGCCTGCGCTATGACCCCGGCACGGATACGGTCTGCGGCCCCTTCAGCCTGGTTGAGCTCACGGAGAGCCCCAACAGCATCAAGCTGCAGGACGGCGGCACCGGCTATTACTCGGTGGATCTGCAAAACAGCCCGGGCTCCTATCTGCGGCAGTCGTTCTCCCGGTTCACCTACACGCTGGCCAGCGCGGCTGAGCTGACGGCCGCTGTGCCCACCAATCCGAGCGTCTGCGCCGGAGACTATGCAGAGATCGTGTTCTCTGTCAAGAATACCGGCAATGTTCCGCTGTCCGGCTTCAAAGTGAAGATCAGCAACGACAGTGAAGTGCTTCAGACCCTTGACATTGACTGCACCGACCCGAAAAACAACAGCAATACAATTGGCACAAGGGTCATGAACGGTGCGTATGCCGTGAGCCGGATCAGCGGCATATACGATTCGCTGAACCATGACAGCTGGGAGATCGTCCAGACGAACGCTAACGGAAGCACGACGCTCAGACCGGTGCAAACCAGCCTGCTGATGCCGGGTGACACGCACAGCTATACCGCCAGGGTGCTGGTTCCGACAGACTGGGCGGGTAATAAGTCGCTCACCGCAACAATCGACAGTGTGGAAGGCGATGCTGCGCTGAACGGAGAAGTGAAGAACGGCGTTCTGCTGCTGAAGGGCGTACCCCAGGCTCAGGGTGATACAAACATGATCAGCCGGCCTGGCACGGGCGTACAGGAGCTGAATACCGATGTGCACGATCTGGCGCTGCGCGCCCGGATCTTCAGGATGAACGGCGAGGACTATGTGCACGTCAGCATCAGGAACCTGAGCGGCAATACCGCATCGAGCGTTACGCCGATCCTGACCAGCTCGTATCGCGGCAAAAACCTGTTCACCCATCAATTCGTCAAGTCCATGGGCGATGACTTTGGCTATTCCATGGATATCCCCCTGAGGACGCTGACGAAGGGTCAAAGCCGGCAGGAGCTGGATCTGTATGTGAGCGCGAACGGGAATTACGACGAATTTGCGATTTCGGACAATCATGTGCGTCTGCTGCTGACCACGCAGCTGTGCATCGTCGAGCAGCCCGAAAGCATCCCCGCTTCCGTGGGGAAGGAGGCCGTGTTCTCCGTGAAGGCCGCCGGCGGCGATAAGCCCTACCGCTACCAGTGGCAGCGCATGATCGGAACGGATCGCTGGGAGAACATCCCGGGCGCCAAGGAGGACATCTACCGCATTGAATCGGTCAAGGCAGATCAGAACGGACTGACCGTGCGCTGCGTGGTCACGGATGGGTTCGGGGACAGCGTCACCTCCGAATCTGCCACGCTGACCCTTCTGCCGCAGACCGGCGACAGCTCCCAGCTGACGCTGTGGCTCCTGCTGGCGATGGCATCCGCGGCTGTGCTGGCGATGGCGTACTGCAGAAGGCGCAGCAGAGGATAAACCGGGAGAGCGTCCGGCGGCATGACAAACCCATCCCCGGCCCGGAGGCTGCCCCGGATGGACGGCTGTGATGACCTCATACTGTTTTCAAATTGAAACGAGCTATAAGCCGGAGCGAAAAAGGGGTCTGGGAATGGGTCCCCAGGCTAGGGATTTGGGGGATGAAATCCCCCAACGCCTCCATTATCGCAAAGAGATCAAAGAAAAACAGTCAGGGAGCGAAGCGTTACCTGAAGGCCGGTTATCGCATGGCCGGTCTTATTTGAGAGTAGTATCAGATCAGAATGATCTATACCCAATTTGCCGTCAGGGAACATCCTGTTCTCTGACGGCTTTTATGATGATGCGGTGATCAAAGCAGACAGGTTTTATCCCTGGTCGTATTGCAGAGGTCTGTCATACTGTTTTCAAATAGAAACAGCCAAGTGCTAAGCCCCGTCAGGTAACGCTTCGCTCCCTGACTGCTTTGACCGAATGGCTTCGCCACGTGGGGATACGTTGGGCTGCCGACCCGGGGATCTCGCATAGTCGCGCCTTTGGGCGCTCCTTGCGATTCCCGACGCTCCGCCTGCCTGTTTCCGCCACCGGCGGCGGCAGGCTCCGGTCCCAAACCTGCCTGAGGGATTTCATCCCTCAGACTCCCTTCTTCGCTTCGCGTTTATTGCTCGTTTCTATCAGAAAAGAGTATCAGATCTCTTATGACACAATTACTGGCGGAGAGTACAATATAAAACTCTTGATATATACAAAAAGACGCTGATAATCTAGCGTCTTCTTTTCACTCTTGGAAACAGTGCAATAAACTTGAGATTCATTGCAAACACCTGTGCGCTGTAATATTATATATTATGTAATCTTATAATCTGTGGACCGGGGGTGAACAAATGGGACTTTTTGGTTTTAACTCCGATAAAAGACTTTCTTCAGAAGAACATTATGGAAAATACATGATGATGCTGGTTCGGGGAGGTATTAGCCGCGATAAAGGATATAGCATGTTTTCATCTTTGTATGAAGATGGGTTTGCTGAGGCAGGCATTGTTCTGGGACAATACTATATGGATAAACTGCCGCGTTTTATGACAAGAAGGTATTTTGAAACGGCAGCCAGTGCAGGAATTGTTGAAGGACACTGGGGAGCATACGGTTGTATTGATCCTGATAAGTCGTATACGAACCCCTTACATGGAACGCTGTCATGTCGCTCACAATGCACTGCAGCGGACCCGAAATGGCCATCTCCGTCATGAGCAGATTCGGGAAACTCTGCACGGATCACCAGATTTCTTGTATCGGTAGTGCTTCGTATGGCTCTTGATGCCGATGGTTTTGCAGCATTTATGAGCATACGGATCTGACATCTTCTTGCCAGGATCCAGAAGAATCTTTGCGTTGAGCCAGCGATAACCGTGCGATGGATACTTCAAGTGGTATTCCTTGAACAACATAATGGCTACGGCCAGGGTTTTTTCCCGTTCTGACGGATGAGCCAGATGCGCTTTCCAGTTATAGAAACTGCTTCTCCGGATGCCCATCATCTCGCAC
>CAMFCQ010000027.1 GCA_945948915.1 uncultured Clostridia bacterium
CCGACCTGATCGGCTCCCTGTGCGACCTGACCTCCGGCTCCGGCGACAAGGGCACCCCGATCATCTACATCCAGGGCTACTTCGACAACTATACCAACGACTGATCGCGATTTCCGTGAAGCTCCGCTGCATGGCGGAGCTTCTTTTCTGTCCTGTGAGAAACCGACCATGCGCTGAATATGAATAATGCGTGAAATATGAATATTCCCTCTTGTCAAATGGAAGACACCCTGATATAATATCGAAGATTTAGGAATTTTTCACCCGACAACTTCACAGGAGGATAAAGCAATGAAAAACAACAGCAACCGTCTTGCCGTCAAAATGCTGATCTCCATGGTCGCCGGTATCGTCGCGGGCCTGATCTTCATGGCCATCCGCGAGAGCCTCGGTGCGGGTTCTGCCGCCTGGCAGACCATCAACAACTGGCTCTTCCAGGACATCACCGCCAAGGGTGCGGAAAAGGCCGTGGGTCTGTTCTACATCGGCGGTCAGCTCTTTGTCAGGTCCCTCCAGCTGGTCATCGTTCCGATGGTCTTCACCTCCATCGTGCTGGCCATCGGCACCATCCGCGACGCATCGACCCTGGGCCGTGTTTCTGCGAAGACGTTTGGCTGGTTCCTGCTGACCAGCGGCTGCGCGCTGCTGATGGCGGGCTTTGTCGGGCTGATCTGCTATAACATGGGCATGTTCAACACCACCATCGAGGGCGTGGCAGCCTCCGCCGGCTCCACCGGCTCCAATCCGCTGAACGTGCTGCTCAACGCCATGCCCAACAACCTGGGCGCCACCTTCAGCACCAACTCCAGCATTCTGGCGCTGATCGTCGTCGCCGTGATCGTCGGACTGAGCCTCAATGCGAAGGGCTACGATGCCGACTGCGTGATCAACCGCGCGTGCCGCGAGGTCAGCGACATCGTCGTGGTCTTCCTCAACTTTGTGGTCAACAAGTTCGGCCCGGTCGCGGTCTTTATGCTGCTGTGCCGCACCTTTGCCACCTACGGCACCGAGTACCTCAAGCCGGCCGCTGCGTACGTCATCCTCGCGGTGACGCTGCTGCTGGTCTACCTGTTCATCGTCTACCCGATCATCGTGGCGGCGACCACGAAGCTCAACCCGTTCACCTACATCAAGAAGATTTTCAAGGTCGTGGTCTTTGGCTTCTCCACCAGCTCCAGCGCCGCAACCCTGCCGCTGAACACCGAGACCAATGTGAAGGAGCTGGGCGTGGACAGCCAGATGGCTTCCTTCGTCCTGCCGCTGGGCATGACCATCAACATGGACGGCACCGCCATCATGCAGGTCATCGCGACGCTGTTCCTGGCAGGCGTGGGCGGCTATGAGGTGAGCGTCGGCTCCCTGTTCCTCATCATGATCCTTGCGCTGGTTGCCTCCGTCGGCACCCCGGCTGCCCCGGGCGCGGGCGCGGTCGTGCTCTTCACCATCCTCTCCGGCATGGGCTTCACCGGCGAAGCAGCCATGATGGGCTACACGCTGATCCTGGCGATCAACCGCCCGATTGAGATGCTGGTGACCTCCCTCAACTGCGTGGGCGACTCCGTCGCCGCAATCGCCGTTTCCAAGAGCGAGGGCAAGCTCAACGAGGAGATCTTCAATTCCTGATTCTGTCACATTTATTTACGGCTCTGCGGTTTTCGCGGGGCCGCTTTTTGATTGGAAAGCGCCTGACCGCTATCGCGCGAATGGATTATCCTGGCGAATAATACTCTTTTCTGATAGAAACGAGCAATAAACGCGAAGCGAAGAAGGGGGTCTGAGGGATGAAATCCCTCAGGCAGGTTTGGGCGGCAGCCCAACGTATCCCCACGTGGCGAAGCCATTCGGTCAAAGCAGTCAGGGAGCGAAGCGTTACCTGACGGGGCTTAGCACTTGGCTGTTTCTATTTGAAAACAGTATAAGACAATGAATTGAATTAATGTTAAATATGTTACGGAATAATCAAATTCTGAAATCTTTTTGAAATAAATAACGCACAGTCTATTGACAATAATACGATGATCGAGTATACTGTTCTTGAAATTTGGAAGGAATTACAGATAGAATTTGTAATAAATATGGAAGCGAGAATTCCGGTCACGATTTGAAGGAAGCAAGGCGAGTGAAATCGCCTGAATTACACCGAAGATGCGTGGGGCAGGCGGACAGAAATGCCTGCCGGTACATCCCTGGCGTCTTCGTCAGACGAGGAGTGGGCTCAGTTGGTGAGGTCGGTAAGCTACCAGGCAAGCGAGGGGTTTGTCACGCAGGAGATCGCGGGCGAGGTGCTGGCGGTTCCCGTCGGCGTGCAGATGCAAAAGCTCAACGGCAAGGTTATGTTCAGCGAGGCGGGATCGATCCTGTGGAAGCTGCTGGAGAAGAGGCGCACGCGGGATGACCTGATCATTCAGTTTTCCAAGGAATATGATCAGCAGATTGAGTATGTGACGCAGGATGTGGACGAGTTTCTCGATCGTGCGCTCAAGCAGGGCCTGATTATCGAATATACATGAGCAAAACCGTGAGGGATGAAAGCATACACGCAGGCGATGTATTTGCTGGAGTCAGCCGAAACGGGAGCGGATGAAGGCGCGCTGTCGTATCTGTGCAAGCTGTGTTCATGCGGGTGTGATCGGATCCGCAGCATCACATTTCCGAGAAAAACCCCGAAGAGGAATGAAATAACGGCCATGGCTTCAAGCGAAACCATGGCCGTTTGCTATTCAGTTGAAACAGCCGCGAAGCGGGACAGGGAGTCCGAGGGGCAATGCCCCTCGGGCGGGGCTTGGGGCCTGCGGCCCCAACGTTTCCTGCGTCTTTACAGCTTCACAATCCCCGCGTCCACGAGCTTCTGCAGGCTCATGAGGATGCCGAGCTTGGCGTGCACCCAGGTGAGGCCGCCCTGGAAATAGACGGCATACGGCTCGCGGATGGGGCCGTCAGCGGAGAGCTCGATGGAGCTGCCCTGGATGAACGCGCCCGCGGCCATGATGACCTGGCTGTCGTAGCCGGGCATGTCCCACGGCACCGGCGTGACGTAGCTGTCCACCGGCGCGGCGGCCTGAATGCCCTCGCAGAAGGCGCACATCGCGGCCTCGCTGCCCAGCTCCACGGCCTGAATGATGTCGTGGCGCGGCTCGGCGGCACTCGGCACGCAGCGGAAGCCGAGCTTCTCGTAGATGTTCGCGGCGAAGATGGCACCCTTGAGCGCGCCGGAGACGACGGTGGGGGCGAGGAAGAAGCCCTGATACAGGCTGGTCATCAGGCCCAGGTTGGCGCCGACCTCCTGGCCCAGGCCCGGGGCGGAAAGACGGTACGCGCAGCGATCCACACACGCCTTCGTGCCGCAGATGTAGCCGCCGATGGGCGCGAGGCCGCCGCCCGGATTCTTGATCAGGGAGCCGACGATCATGTCCGCGCCGAGGTCGCTCGGCTCGATCACGTCCACGAACTCACCGTAGCAGTTGTCCACCATGCAGATGATGTCGCTGCGGATGCTCTTGATGAACGCGATCAGCTCGCCGATCTGCTTGACGGAGAACGTCGGGCGCGTGGCATAGCCCTTGGAGCGCTGAATGGTGCACAGCTTCGTCTGAGGCTTGATCTTCGCGCGGATGCCCTCGTAGTCGAAGCTGCCGTCCGGCAGGAGCTCGACCTCGTCGTAGGTCACGCCGTACTCGGCCAGGGAGCACGCGCTCTCGCGGATGCCGATGACCTCCTCAAGCGTATCGTACGGGCGGCCGACGGGGGAGAGCAGCTCGTCGCCGGGGCGCAGGTTGGCGCTCAGCGCGACGGCCAGCGCGTGCGTGCCGCACAGGATGGCCGGACGCACGAGCGCGGCCTCGGTATGGAAGCAGTCAGCATAGACACGCTCGAGCGTATCGCGGCCAACGTCGTTGTAGCCATAGCCGGTGGTGCCGGCAAAGCAGCCGGCGCTCACGCGGTTTTTCTGCATGGCGGAGATGACCTTTGCCTGGTTGTATTCAGCAACCTGGTCAATCCCGTCAAAGCGCGTGCGAAGAGAAGAGAGAACCTCCTCGCCGAACCGGTAAACCTCCTCGGAGATGCCGAGCTGGCTGTACATGTGCATATTGTCGATCATGGTTTTTCCCTCATCTTTATAGGCTTGCATTGGATTCACACAGGGTACAGCATAGCAAAACGCGGCGCGCCTGTCAACCGAAAAAAGTGAAAAAAGTGGTTGACAGAATGAGACGGTTCGTGTATAATAAATCTCGTGCTTGAGAACAGGCTTTCCATCGGAGTGTAGCGCAGCTTGGTAGCGCACGTGCTTTGGGAGCATGGGGTCGGGGGTTCAAATCCCTTCACTCCGACCATTTTTTCTCGGGTGAGGTTCCGGCCCCGTGGTCAAGAGGTCAAGACACCGCCCTTTCACGGCGATAACAGGGGTTCGATTCCCCTCGGGGTCACCATTTTCTTTGCTGGTTCTTCAGGGGCCTTTAGCTCAGTGGTCAGAGCAGGCGGCTCATAACCGCTCGGTCCGGGGTTCGAAACCCTGAAGGCCCACCATCCTTTTACGGCGCGGTAGTTCAGTCGGTTAGAATGCCAGCCTGTCACGCTGGAGGTCGAGGGTTCGAGCCCCTTCCGCGTCGCCACTTTCTTCTTCGCTCACTACCATTGAGACCGTGCTGGTGTAGCTCAATTGGCAGAGCAGCTGATTTGTAATCAGCAGGTTGCGGGTTCGATTCCCTTCACCAGCTCCAACTTCATATGGGTAGGTTCCCGAGTGGCCAAAGGGAGCAGACTGTAAATCTGCCGTCACCGACTTCGATGGTTCGAATCCATCCCTGCCCACCATCTTCTGCGGGAATGGCGGAATTGGCAGACGCGCTAGATTCAGGTTCTAGTGAAAGCAATTTCATGCAGGTTCAAGTCCTGTTTCCCGCACCAGCAGCACGATAGTTTGGTGTTATCGCTATCGTGCTTTTTTTATTTCGTGCTATAAGTAACGGACAATCAAAGATGGAAACCGCAGCAGCGCCGAATCGGAAAGGAAGGTGAGCAACATGGAAATCAGGCTTGCAAATGAACGAGATCTTGATGACTGGATGCGTCTTGTCAGGAAGGAAAGGGACAGCTTTCCCGGCCTTGAAACGGAAGCTGCTTTGACGGAGCACAGAGAGACGGTGCTGGGCTTTGTGCACAGAGAGTCTGCCATTTGCGCAGCGTGTGACGGCAGGATCGTCGGCGCGCTCCTGTTTTCAAAAGAGGAGAACATGCTCTGCTATCTGGCTGTTGACGGCGAATACCGCAGGCGGCATATTGCAGAAGACATGGTTTCCTATATGCTCACCCTGATGGATCCGAATCGGGCAATTGTGGTGACGACCTATCGGGAAGGCGTGCCGGAGGGAATCGCTGCGCGGGCCTTTTACAAGCATTTGGGATTTGCTGAGGGAAGGCTGACGGAGGAATTCGGAAGCCCGGTTCAGGAATTCGTGTGGATTCGATAAAGCGGAATTGATCAAAATGCGGCGGACAGGTGCTCCTGTCCGCCGCGTTCAAATGCATTTGCTTATCTTACTGATTGCTGGTCATGATTTCCAGGATCTTCCTGTCGGTTTCCTTCATGCCTTCCCGGCCTAGCTTGCCGACGTTGGAGATGGTGTTCTCGATGCCCTTGGAGAGAATACCGTCACCGCCGTAGAACTCATGGCCGCGCTGGTACATCTCAAAGCCCAGGATAGCGGCGTCGATGGCTGAGGCGATTTTCGCGGCGCAGGAGGGCTTGGCGCCGTCGCAGATCATGCCGCTGACGATCGCGAGGGAATTGACGATGGTATGCTCGACCACGGAGTAGTCCTTCGTGAGTAGATAGGCGATGCCGGCGCCGGCGGCGCTGCCGGCCGTCACCGCGCCGCAGAAGGCGGACAGCTTGCCGATGGCGGCTTTCTGATGGATGGCGCACAGGTTGGCGACCACGAGCGCGCGGCAGAGCTCATCGTCGCTCTTGCCGTATTCTCTGGCGTACTCGATCACGGGCAGGGAGACCGTCAGCCCCTGATTGCCGCTGCCGGAGTTGATGACGACCGGCATTTCACAGCCGCTCATGCGCGCGTCGCTGCCCGCGGCGGCAAGCGCCCGGGCGCGGATTCTGACGTCATGGCCATAGGCCTCAAGCAGGGCGCCGCCGATGTCCGCGCCCCAGCCCGCGCGAAGCCCCTCGTTTGCGATGGCGGTGTTGCAGTCGATCTGCCGCTCGATCACGCCGTCCAGATCCGCGATGTCGAGACATTCGGCAAATTCGCAGATCAGCCGGATATCCAGCTGATTGTAGTCCGTCTGCGATTCCTGCCGCGGGAGCGTCAGGTTGTCGCAGAAGCGGCTGTTTCCGTCAAAGAGGATTTCCTGGATGTGCGTATGGCTCTTGCAAATGTGCACGGCGGCGCGGTGGGACTGGGCATAGACGGTGACCTCCATGTCCAGCAAGTCGCCGTCCTCCATGCTTTCCACCTGAATGGGGGTGTTCTCCATGAAGCGCTTGATCCCGGCATATTGTGCCCCGCTCACGCAGGCCAGAACCTGAAGCGCGCCGTTCTCATTGCCGGCCACAATGCCCGCCGCGACTGCGGCCTTGATGCCCTTCAGACCGCCGGTGTTCGGCACGGTGACGCTCTTGACGTTCTTGATGATGTTGCCGCTGACCCGAACCAGAACGCGCTCCGGCATGGCGTGCAGCTCGGCGCGGGCCTTTGCGGCGCAGTACGCCAGGGCGATCGGTTCGGTGCAGCCGGTGGCCATCTGCAGCTCGCTCCTGAGGATGGCGCAGTAGCAATCGTATATCGGATCATGGCGCAGCATGAATTTCATCTCCTCATTGGATGATTCTGAATAAAAATAAGCGTATCACATTTTTGCTCAGCTGTACATACAGGACGGCGGAAATTGTTTGAATGATTAAAAATATGATTTGATATGTTAGGCTGACTGGTTGAATTGCATAATTATTGAAATTTTTTGGTATTCGATCTTTATAAATGTATGCCATTGGTTATAATATAACATGAGAGGGGTGAAGCGCTTGAAGACAAAGAAACCGCTGACAGATATGGTGTACCGCCAGGTATACCTGGACATCATCAACGGCGCGATTCTGCCAAATGAATACATCACCGAGAGCCAGCTGAGTGAGAGATTTGGCGTTAGCAAGTCTCCCGTCAGAGAAGCGCTGATTATGCTGTGCAATGAGCATGTTCTGGAGTGCGTTCCGCGCAGGGGCTATCGCCCGGTGCTGATACACAGGGATGAGCTGAAGCAGATCGTTGAAACGCGCGAGGTTCTGGAGCTTTTCATGTTTGAGCGCGCGTTTCCCAATTTGACCCGGCAGGATCTGAACAGGCTTCGGGCGCTGAGCGAGCAGGCCGGGGAGTTTGCAGCGCTGACCGCGATGCAGAAGTGGGAGCGCAATATTGCCTTCCATCTGGCGCTTGCCTCCTATGCCGGAAACCCGTACATGCTCAATATGCTGGCTGACACGCTGCGGGCCAATACGAGGGCATCGACCGTCTATTACAACTATACGTGCAGACACAATCCGGATACAGATCACCCCTATCATCGCAAGCTGCTCGATGCCTGCGAGGAACGCAATTATGAGAAGGCCGTAGAGCTGCTCAGGCTCGATACAAGAGAACTGCTTCAGAAGGATGAGACATAGGCCGGCAGATTGGAAAGAAACACGAAGGAATACAAAGAAGGGCTTGCCCAGCAATCGCTGCTGCGCAAAGTCCTTCTTTTGTGGTTTTGTGTTCAGCCCATCCCGCAGCCGGAGCGGTCCGGGCCGGTTCGGCCGGAGACGTAGCCGGAGCGGTAGGCCATGTTGATCTCGCGCAGCTCGCGCCGGCCCTCGATGTAGTCCTGATACATCTCGTACATGCCGGCGGAGCAGCCTTCGCAGGAGGCTTCGATGGCGCCGAGCGATTCGGCGACAATCTGCTCCCGCTCTTCCTTTGTGGTATCCTTGATGAGAATACTGGCCATAACGAACCTCCTTACGCGTCCTTGTCCCGCTTGCGGCCCAGATAGACGTCGAGCTTGTCCTTCATCCTGTCGGGCATGCAGCGCTTGACAGGGAAGTGCCGGGCATTGGTCATCGTCTCCACGAATGTGCTGATCAAGTCGATGTCCTGCGCGAGCCGGGCGGCGCTCATGACCTTGAGCGTGTCGTAGCTGTTGTGGATGGTCGCGGTGTTCGCTGTCGCGTTGCGCGCGAAGGAAACCGCCGGCACGCCTTTGTCCGCAAACGGCGTGGAGTCGCTGGAGTAGATGTCCTGGCGCGCCTTGAGGCTGAAGCCCTGAATGGAGGCGCTGTATTCGATGAAGTGCACCAGGCGCTCCTCCGAGGTGCAGATGGCGTTGAAGGAGCCCATGATCGAGCCGATCATGTCGAGGTTGACGTTCAGGGCGACATTAGAAAGCTCCGTCTCGTGCGCGGCGCAGTACGCCTTGGAGCCGAGCAGGCCGCGCTCCTCGCTGCCGCAGAAGATCAGGCGCAGGCCGCGGCGGCGCGGCTTGTTGAGCATGGCCTCCGCGACGCCGAGCAGGCCGATGCAGCCGGACATGTTGTCGTATGCGCCGGTGGAGAGCGACGTGCTGTCGTAATGCGCGGTGAGCACGATCCATTCGTCCGTCTCGCCCGGCAGCTCGCAGACGACGTTGTGGGATTGGCCCATGAACTCATCCTGCTCAAGGGTGATCCTCGCGCGCTGCGCGCCGGAGCGAACCAGCTCGATGGCCGCCTTGGCGTTGATATTCACGCCAAGGCGCTTTTCCCCCTTGCTCACATAGGAGCGCAGCTCGCGCTGATCGATGTCCTCGTCGGCGTAGTTGGCGTTGCCGTCATAGGTGATGAAGCCGGCGGCGCCGCTTGAAAGGATGTCCTGATACTTCCAGTAGCCGAGGTAGCCGTCCAGCAGCACGATCTTGCCCCTGCAGGTGGAAAGCGCACAGGGCGTCAGCTCGGGCGCATAGACGAGCTCCGCCTCGATGTCGCCGCTGCCGGCGCACAGATAGCCCTTACAGGGGATCTGCTGACCGTCCACGGTCAGACGGGCGCGATGCATCACGGCCATCGGCACGTCAAACGATTCCAGCTTTGCGGTGAGGCCCAGCTTTTCACATTCGCCGATCAGAGTTTTGGCGCAGGCAAGCTCCTGCGCGCTGCCGCCGGTGCGGATGTAGGCCGTGTCGCGCAGAATGCGGTCGATTTTCTCTATGTTCATCATGAATGCCTCCTGGCGATGTTCTCTTTCGTCTGATTATACATGCAAAGCGCCGGAGTGGCAAGGAGAAACCGATTGACGCGGGCGGCTGCGGCGCGATACAATAGGGCCAGAAACATACGGGAGAGATGAAGCATGAGAATCAAAGCGGTGATCTGGGATCTGGACGGCACGCTGCTCAACACGCTCGATGATCTGGCGGCGAGCGTGAACGCGGCGCTTGCGTGCAACGGCATGCCCCTGCGCAGCACGCAGGAGGTGCGCGCATTTGTGGGCAACGGCATCCGTAAGCTGATGATGCGCGCGGTGCCGGACGGCGAGAACAACCCGGCGTTTGAGAAGGCGCTTGCCGATTTCACCCGCCATTACGGCGCGCACAGCCGCGACAGGACGCAGCCCTACGACGGCATCCTCGAGATGCTGGACAGGCTGACGGAAGCGGGCGTGCAGCACGCGATTGTCTCCAACAAGATCGACTTTGCGGTCAAGGAGCTCAGCCGGGTCTACTTCGGCGAGCGCATGCGCTCGGCCATCGGCGATGATCCCTCGCGCGCGAGAAAGCCCGCGCCGGACAGCGTGTTCGCCGCGATGCGCGAAATGGGCGTGACGGCGCAGGAGACGGTGTATGTCGGCGATTCGGACGTGGACGTGATGACGGCGCGCAACGCGGGCATTCCGTGCGTGGCGGTGCTGTGGGGCTTCAGGGACGAGGCGTGCCTGACGGCGGCGGGCGCGGAGCATCTTGCGCACACGCCGGACGAGCTGCGGGAGATCATCGGACGCCTATGAGCAGAGCATACGATGCGATTGTGCTGCTGGGGGTTGAACTGGATGGGCAGGATCAGCCGACGCAGGAGCTTTTGCTGCGCGTGCAGGCGGCGCAGCGGGCCTATGCGCAGGGCTTGGCGGAGGTGATCGTCGCCAGCGGCGGCACCCTGCCGGGCAAGCGGATTTCAGAAGCGGCGGTGGTGGCGCGGCTGCTGGCTGAGGCAGGTGTGCCGGGCTCGGCTGTGATGATGGAGGATCAGTCCCAGAACACCATGGAGAACATGCGCTTTACAGCGAGGATGCTCGGCGGAGCGAAGGGGAAGCGCGTGCTGGTGGTGACCAGCGATTATCACCTGCGCCGCGCGGTGCTCACGGCCAGGCGCGCGGGCCTGCACGCAAAGGGCTGCGCAGCGGCGCTTGAGCACGACGAAGCCTGGAAAAAGAAGAAAAGCCAGGAGCTTGCCTATACGGTTGATCTGCTGATGGGCTGGCAGGACGACGGCAAAAGCCGCCCGCAGTGGACGTATGCGCTGTTTGATTTCGTATTCGGCAAAAAAAGAAAATGAAAAAGATGCCAAAAAACGCTTGACTCTGACGCTGCGTCAGGCTGTATGCTGATCCTGTTCCCGGCCGGAACACGACACATTGAATACAGTGACACAGAAATGGGGCGCTGCCATGGAAGAAGCAAGGCGATGGCTCATCGGTCAGGCGGCGGCGCGTGCGGGCGTGAGCGTGCGCACGCTGCGCCACTATGATGCGATCGGGCTGCTTGAGCCCAGCGAGGTCACGCAGGCAGGATACCGATTCTACGATGAGGCTGCGATGGCGAGGCTGGAGCAGATACTCTTTTTCAGGGAGCTGGGCTTCCCGCTGGAGGAGATTCGGGACATCCTGAACCATCCTGCGTACGATGCGCGGGATGCGATGCGCAGGCAAAAAGCGCTGCTTGGCATGCAGCGCGCGCGCATCGATGCGATGATTGCGCGGCTTGACGAGGCCCTGCAGGGCCGCGGCACGCCGAGACCGGAGGTGTTTCGCATGAAGGAAATTGAAAAGATGAAGGCGCAGTACGCGCAGGAGGTCAGGGAGCGCTGGGGAGAGACGAGCGCGTATGCTGAGAGTCAGACGCGCACGGGTGCATACGGTGCGGACGACTGGGCAGCGATCCAGGCGGGCATGGACGAGCGGATGGCGGCATTTGCCGATGTACGGACGCTGCCGCCGGAGGATGCGCGCGTGCAGGCGCTGGTTGCGGACTGGCAGCAGTACATTACGGATCACTTTTACGCCTGCACGGACGAGATCCTCGAGGGACTCGGGCAGATGTACGAGGCGGACGAGCGGTTCCGGGAGAACATCGACCGCCACGGTGAGGGCACGGCGCAGTGCATGGCCCGGGCGATCATGGCGTACTGTGCGGCGCGCAGGAAATGAGGGGGAGAACCGGCTGTTGGCGCAGGGCAGATGAGCGGCAAGCTGTCGGCAGCGGACGCAAAAAAAGACCGGCGACGGCTTGACAGCGGTATGCTGCTGCATTATAATAAGCCCAATCGAACAGTGCAGTCTTTGAGAGATCTTCAGGGCAGGGTGAAATTCCCTACCGGCGGTACAGCCCGCGAGCCGGCATGGCTGATCCGGTGAGATTCCGGAGCCGACAGTACAGTCTGGATGGAAGAAGAGCAAATCTCCTTTTTCGCTTTTGCAATGCAGAATCGGCCCCTGATCGCTCAGCTTTCAGGGGCTGCATGCTGTTTGGATAAGCATGGCGCAAAAGCGCCGAAAGGAGAAAACCTATGTCTCAAGAAAAGCGAAATGCGAATGCGATGTTTAACCTCACCCGCTGCGGCCTGCTCGCTGCGATGGCCGTGATCCTGTACTACATCGAGATCCCGGTCGTGGCGTTTTACAAGCTCGACCTGTCCACCCTCCCGGCAATTCTGGCCGGCTTTGCGATGGGTCCGGTGCAGGGCGTTGCGGTCGTTGTGATCAAGAACCTGGTGCATCTGCTGGGCACAAGCACGGCGGGCGTGGGCGAAATGGCGGACATCCTGATGTCCTGCGCGTTCGTCATCCCTGCGAGCCTGATCTACCGCAGCTGCAAGACCCGCAAGGGCGCGCTCAAGGCGATGCTTGCAGGCGCGGCGGCGATGATCGTGGCCGCCGTACTGGTCAACTACTTTATCCTCATCCCGGCCTATCAGGTGCTGATGAACCTGCCGCTTGAGGTGATTATCGGCATGGGCCAGAAGGTCTTTGGCTTCATCGATTCGACGCTCAAGCTGGTGATCTTCATCACCGCGCCGTTCAACCTGCTCAAGGCGGCCGTGCTCAGCGGCACGACCTACCTGCTGTACAAGCGCGTCTCTCCGCTGCTGCATCAGCGCGGCAGCCGGTGAGCGCTTCAACCATGAAAATCGGGTGAATGTTGACTTGTATTCCTTATTGAGTCTTTCGGAGAAACAGACGCAGCGCCTGGGCTTTGCCCTGGGCGCTTGTCTGCGTGCGGGCGACGTGGTGCTGCTTGAGGGCGAGATGGGCGCGGGAAAGAGCGTGCTCACGCGCGCCGCAGCCCGGGGCATGGGCGTCGAGGGCCCGGTACCCAGCCCGACGTTCACCATCCTCAACATCCACGAGGGCCGGTCGCTTAAGCTCTATCACTTTGACCTGTACCGGCTGGAGGGCGAGGACGCGCTTTACGAGATGGGTCTTGACGAGTACATCCCCGCTGCGGACGGCGCGTCGCTGATCGAATGGCCGCAGATGGCGGCGGAGGCGATGCCGCGCGACGCCCTGGCGGTCGATATCCGCTATGCGATGGACGGCGAAGCGCGGGAGATCACGCTGACGCCCAAGGGCGCGTTTGACGAGGCGCGGCTTGACGAGATTGTGAAGAAGATGGAGGACGGCCATGAATATCCTGATGATTGATACCTCCGGCCCGGCGTGCGGCGTAGCGATCAGCCGGGACGGCCAGATCGTCTGCGAGCTGCAGCTGACCAGCGGCAAGACGCACTCTCAGCGGGTGATGCCGATGGTCGATCAGGCGCTTGGGCTGTGCGAGATGGACGTGGGGGACATCGATCTGTTCGGCGCGGTGGTGGGTCCCGGCTCGTTTACCGGCGTGCGCATCGGCGTGTCCACGGTGAAGGCGCTCGCGCACGCGGCGGGCAAGCCCTGCATCGGCATCGACGCGCTGGAGGCGCTGGCGGCGAATGCGCCATACTTTGACGGCGTGATCTGCCCGATCCTCGACGCGCGCGCGCAGCAGGTCTACGGCGCGATGTTCGAAAGCGGCATGCCGCCCAGACGCCTGATGGACGACGAGGCGGAAAAGCTGAGCCTGTTCCTTGACCGCGTGGAGGCGACGGGCAGAGACGCGCTGTTCCTGGGCGACGGCGTCCAGCCGATGCGCGAGGCGATCGCACAGCGGCTGGGCGGAAGGGCGCACTTTGCGCCCGCGCAGCATGCGGGCCTGCGCGCGGCGAGCGCGTGCGCCCTGGCGCAGGCGTATACCTGGGATGAAGACAATCTGAAGGACTGCATGACGCTGCTGCCGCTGTACCTGCGCGCGCCGCAGGCGGAGCGTGAGCGCGCGGCAAAGCTGGCCGCGCAGAAGGAGGCAAGCCATGGCTGAGCCGTTCGTCCGCGCGATCCGGGAGGAGGACGTTCCGCAGATTCACCGGATCGAGAAGCTGTGCTTTGCGATGCCGTGGAGCGAGGAATCGATCCTGCACGACGTGAAGGAGAACGTCGTGGCGCGCTGGCTGGTGCTGGACGACGGCGAGGGGCGCGTGCTGGCGTACGCGGGGATGTGGTTCGTGCTCGACGAGGCGCACATCTGCAACGTGGCCGTGCATCCGGACTATCGGCGCATGGGCTACGGCAGAAGGATTTTTGAAGCCTTGATGGATTTGGCGCAGGAGAACTCCATGGCGATGATGACGCTGGAGGTGCGCCGCTCCAACCTGGCGGCGCAAAGCCTGTACCACGCATGCGGCTTTCTTGACGTGGGCTACCGCAAGCGCTACTACGAGGACAACCGGGAAGACGCGCTCATCATGTATAAGGAGTTTGCTTACGAACAGACTGATGAGGAGGATTCCTGACCGCAGGCCCTGAAGGACAATGGCGTGAAGTCGCCGTTGCCCTCTTTTATTTTGACAAAAAATGGAGTATAATAGGAGAATCCAGAATCATGGGAAGGAATGGGGTTGTGAGCGGGAACATGCAGCTTGAGGTTTGCGGCGCAAAGGTGAACATGGTCATGAGCGGCAGCGGCGAGCGCGCTGCGCTGCTTCTGCACGGCTGGGGCTGTTCGGCGAAGATGATGCAAAGCGTGGCCGATCTGCTTGCAGGCGGCATGCGCGTGGCGGCGATCGATTTCCCGGGCCACGGCCGTGAGGGCAAGGCGCCTGCACCGCCGCAGCCCTGGGGCGTGCCGGAGTACATGGAGATGACCGCAGCGATCATCAGGCAGCTCGAGCTTGCGCCGTGCGACATCGTGGCGCATTCCTTCGGCGCGCGTGTGGCCATCCTGCTGGCGAGCACATATCCTGAACTGGTGGGCCGCATGATCCTGACCGGCGCGGCAGGCATCCGCAAAAAGCAGACGGGCAGGGCGACGGCCAGACAGAAGCTCTACAAGGGACTGCGCGGCGCGATGAACACGCTGGAAAAGACGCATCTGTTCGGCGATCTGCCGGACAAAGGCCGCGAGGCGCTGGTGCAGAGGTTCGGCTCGCCGGACTACCGCGCGCTGTCTCCCCAGATGCGTCAAACGTTCAACAAGGTCATATCGCTGGATCTGACGGATCGGCTGGAGAAGATCGAGGCCCCGACGCTTCTGTACTGGGGCGCGCAGGATACGGAGACCCCGCTGTGGATGGGCCGGCTCATGCAGGAGAAGATCCCGGACGCCGGCCTCGTCGTGGAGGAGGGCTGCGGCCACTTCGCCTATCTGGAGCAGAACGCAAAATTCCTGCGCATTGCGCGCAGCTTCCTGCTGGAAGGGAGATAAGGCATGAACATCATTTTGAGCATCTTTCAGGCGCTGGTGCTGGCGCTTTGCCTGCCGGCGAGCGGCTGGCGGCTTCTGCACTATTTCCAGCTGGAAAGCTATCAGCTGCCGGGCTTTTACCGCAGCGTGAAGCGCAGCGCGCAGAAGACGCTGATACCGAACGTGGCGATGGCGGCTGTGGGCACGGTCGCAGCGGCGCTGCATGCGCCGTGGATCCTCTGCCTGCTGCTGGAGGCTGCGGCAGCGGCGCTGCTGTTTGTGCAGGCGAGGAAAGAAAAGCTCAAGAAGCCCTTTGTCGTCACCGAGCGCGTGGGGCGCCTGATCGCGATGCACGCGGGCACGGCGCTTGTGATCGCGCTGCTGGCCGCTGCGGTCTCGCCGGTATTGCTGTACCTGCTGCCGGCGTTTGAGGCGGCGCTCATCGCGCTGGCAGCCGTGTGCGCGCAGCCGATTGAAAAGCATATCAACCGGCAGTTTGTGGACGACGCGATAAAGCGCCTGGAGAGCAACCCCAACCTGATCAGAATCGGCATCACCGGCAGCTACGGCAAGACGAGCACGAAGTTCCTGCTGCGCGATATCCTGTCGGTCAAATACAATGTACTGGCGACGCCGTCGAGCTTCAACACGACGATGGGCGTGACGCGGGTTATCCGCGAGCAGCTGACGCCTGCGCATCAGGTGTTCATCGCCGAGATGGGCGCGCGCCACGTGGGCGACATCCGCGAGCTGGTCGATCTGGTGCATCCCAGCATCGGCATCCTGACCTCGGTGGGCCCGCAGCACCTGGACACGTTCGGCACAATCGAGCGGATCAAGAACACGAAGTACGAGCTGATCGACGGTCTGCCGCAAAATGGCACGGCGATTCTGGCGCGCGACGGGGCAATCTGTGAAGAGCTCTACGCCCGCTGCCCGCTTGAGCACAAGTACATGCCGGGCGATCTGGTGCAGGCCAGCGGTATGGAGTGGGGGCCGTTCGGCACGCGCTTCACGCTTGAGGACACGAAGACCGGCGAGAGCGCCCGGTGCGAGACGCGGCTGCTGGGCGAGCACTCGATCGCCAACCTGCTGCTGTGCTGCACGGCGGCGCGGGTGCTGGGCATGACCCTGCCCGAGATCGCGCGGGGCGTGGCGCGCTGCCAGCCGGTGGAGCACCGGCTCGAGCTGCTGGGCGGTGCAGGCGGCGTGAGTATCATCGACGACGCGTTCAATGCCAACCCGGTCGGCGCGCAGGCCGCGCTACGGGTGCTCAAAAACTTCCCGGGCAGGCGCATCATCATCACGCCCGGCATGGTGGAGCTGGGCGGCGAGGAGGCGGCGTTCAACCGCAGCTTCGGTGAGCAGATGGCGCAGAGCGTCGATGTGGCGATTCTGGTTGGCAAAAAGCACACGCAGCCGATTGTCGACGGGCTGCTTGCAAAGGGCTTCCCGCAGGACAAGATACACGTGGTGAGCAGTCTTGATGAGAGCACAAAGGTGCTGCATGCGATGATGCGCGCGGGCGACGTGGTGCTCTATGAAAACGATCTGCCGGATAATTACAGCGAGTGAGGAGCGATAAGAATATGAGCAAACTGAACATTGCGGTGATCTTTGGTTCCCGCAGCTGCGAGCACGACGTGTCCATCATCTCCGCGCTGCAGCTGATGGAGGCGGCAAAGACGGCTGGCTTTGCGGTAACGCCGGTGTACATCTCCCGCGAGGGCCTGTGGTACACGGGCGAGGCGCTTGATAAGATCGAGACCTTCAGGGAATTCAATCCAATGGGCAAGGGCATCACCCGCGTGAACCTCGACGTGAGCGCCAATGCGGGCGACCTGTGGGCCTGGCCGCCGCAGCGCGCGGGCTTGTTTGCCAAGGTGCCGGCGCCCATCGTGCACATCGACGTAGCCATCCCTGTGCTGCACGGCCTGCACGGCGAGGACGGCACGGTGCAGGGATTGCTTGAGATGGCGAACATCCCGTATGCGTCCTCCGGCGTGCTGGGCTCCGCCGTGGGCATGGACAAGATCGCGATGAAGCAGATGCTGCGCGGCGCGGGCTATCCGGTGCTGGACTACGTGTGGTTCACCCGCGATGAGCTGAAGAACGGCCGCGAGGCAATCGTGGAAAGGATCGAGCGCGAGATCAAGTATCCGGCGTTCATCAAGCCCGCCGCGTTGGGCTCCTCCATCGGCGTTTCCAAAGCGAGCAACCGCGAGGAGCTTGAAAAGGCGATCGACCTGGCGGCCTCCTACGACCGCCGCATCCTGGTCGAGGTGGGCATCAACAACCCCGTGGAGATCAACTGCGCGGCGCTGGGCTACGGCGAGGACGTGCGCGCGTCCGTGTGTGAGATGCCGGTGCCCTCCACCGGCGACAAGTTCCTCAACTTCTTTGAAAAGTACCTGCGCAACGCGGGCACGAAGGGCGAGAGCAGCCGCGGCATGAAGAGCCTGTCCCGCGTGGTGCCCGCGCCCATCGGCGAGGAGCTGACCGGGCGCATCCAGACGATGACGAAGGAGATCTTCAGGCTGCTCGATTGCCGCGGAACGGTGCGCATCGACTTCATCCTCGACGAAAACGACATGCTCTACGTCAACGAACCGAACACGATTCCGGGCTCTCTGGCGTTCTACCTGTGGCAGGAGTGCGGCGTGAGCTTTGCCCAGCTTGTGGAGAAGATGGTGGAGGACGCTCTGCGCGCCCACGCCGACAAGAACGCCAACGTGTTCGCTTTCGACTCCACGATTCTGCAGAAGGTGGCTGCTGGCACGAAGGGCAGCAAGCGCTGAGGAACCTCATCCGTCTCGCCTGCGGCGAGGCACCTTCCCCATAGGGGAAGGCTGATTTACACGAAAAAAGCCCTCCCCGCAAGGGGAGGGCGCTGGCGGTTTAGAAGCCGAGATCCTCGTCAATCAGGATGACCTGCGTGCGCTTGCCGCCGGGCGCGCCTTCCATCGCCAGGAACAGATGGCACATGGAGTGCGTGCAGGCGGAGGCATTGCAGCTGCCGGTGCTGGCGCAGGGCGTGTCCAGATGCAGGCGGCGGGCGTTGAGCGGACAGGCGACCTGCTTGATGCGGCGCACGGCCTGCGTATAGCCGCCCTCGACGATCTTGTTGCGGCCGATGATGATGTACACGGTCTCCGGGCCGTAGCACAGCGCGGCTACGCGGTTGCCGGTGCCGTCAATCTGCACGATCAGGCCGTCCTCGGTGACGGCGTTGGCGGATGCGAAGTACACCTGCGCGCACATTGCGGCGCGGCGGATGGCGGGGCCTTCCTCCCTGGATGCGCCCTGATGCCAGTGCACGGTATGACCGGCATCGCGCAGCGCGGCGTCCAGATTCATCTGGGCGAGCGTCGCGCTGCCGCCCATGCCGATCTCCTGCTTCTCAGGCAGATCGCCGAGGATAAACGCGGTGGCCTGCTCGCGGGTGTCAAACACGGCGGCGTCAAAGCCGCGCCTGCGCAGGGCAGAGGCGACCTTCTCAAGTCTTTCGTTCATGGATACACACTTCCCCTGACATGGATTGATGGAGATGACCTGTCCATATTATACCAGTTTTTCCGTCGATTGGAAAGCACCTGAAAGGAGAGCACGCCTTGATCGACGAATATTTTGACCGCCTGGTCGATCGCTTCTGCGAGGCCGTTCCGCGGGCGATGAAGCCGCGGATGATCCTGCTGGCCAATTCGTCGCTCGGCTGGCGCATGCAGCTGTACTTCGGCACGCTGGGACGCAACATCGCGGGCCTGTTTTCCAAGGTCAGCACGGAGGAAAAGATGGAGCTGGTCATGCGCGAGGGCAGCGAACAGCTCGACAACGGTCTGGCCAGGCTGGGGCGGCTTCTGCGCGAACAGGTGACACTGATCGCGCGGCTGGACGCCCGGGCCCGGAACATCCGCTTCTGCAGCGCGCTGCTGCTGATGATGCTCGCTGCGCTGGGTGTGGCGGCGACGAGGTCGGGCAGCATGGGCGTGATGGCTGCGTCTCTTGGCATGCTGTGGCTGTCCACGGCGGTGGAGAGCGGCTACAAGCCCATCAGCCAGGGCATCCGCCAGACCTACCTCGCGGGCACGCTGCTGCGCATCGGCGCCATCAGCCTGATGCTGATCCACTATTTCTTCAGCTATGCGGCGCAGGGGCTGCCCAGCAACGTGGTCCTGCAGTGCATGATGCTCATCATGCTGGTTATTCACGCGGTGCTGTTTGCGGCGCTGGTGATGTTCAACACGAGACAGCCGCTCTTTCTGCGCGCGCTCGCCGGCGTGACGGGTATGGCGCCTGCGATGACGGCCGCTGCGGCGACGGCGTTGGCGGCTTCCTGGCTGTTTCAGCCCTGGCCGCTGTCGGTGCAGGGCGTGCTCAGCGCGCTGGGCGCCATCCTGGCCTTTCTGGGCGAGGAGCTGATTACTGTCAACAATCTGGGCGGCATCCGCCTGAAATACCATTCCATCTGGGTGTGTCTGCTGACCATCGGAGGCTTTACGCTGATGCTTCTGGGTGCGTGGACCGTGGCCCCGTAACGGAGGAGGAACCTGATTTGGCCAATAAACGAATGGATACCATCCGCAATTTCTGCATCATTGCGCACATCGACCACGGCAAATCCACACTGGCTGACCGCCTGCTGGAGAAGACCGGCGTGTACGAAAAGCGAGAGATGATGGACCAGATCCTTGACTCCATGGAGCTGGAGCGCGAGCGCGGCATCACCATCAAGAGCAAGGCCGTGCACATGGACTACAAGGCAAAGGACGGAGAGACCTACGCGCTGAACCTGATCGACACGCCCGGCCACGTCGATTTTACCTACGAGGTCTCCCGCGCGCTGGCGGCGTGCGAGGGCGCGCTGCTGGTCGTGGACGCGACGCAGGGCGTGGAGGCGCAGACGCTGGCGAACGTGTACATGGCGCTGGAGCACGACCTGGAGATCATCCCGGTCATCAACAAGATCGACCTGCCCAGCGCGCGCCCGGACGAGGTGCGCACGGAGATTGAGGACATCATCGGCATCGACGCGAGCGCCGCGCCGCTCATCAGCGCGAAGGTGGGCCTGGGCATCGACGAGGTGCTCGAGAGCGTGGTGACGATGATGCCCGCGCCAAAGGGCGATGAGGACGCTCCGCTGCAGGCACTGATCTTCGACTCGTTCTACGACAACTACCGCGGCGCGATCTGCTATGTGCGCGTCATGTCCGGCAGCGTCAGGCCCGGCATGCGCATCCGCATGATGAACACCGGTGCGTGCTTTGACGTGGTGGAGGTCGGCGTGCGCAGCCCGGGATATGTGCCCACGGATGCGCTGCGCGCAGGCGACGTCGGCTACATCGCCGCGTCCATCAAGGACATCCACGATACGCGCGTGGGCGATACGATCACGGACGACGCGAATCCGGCGCAGGAGATGCTGCCGGGCTATCGCCAGGCGACGCCGATGGTCTTCTGCGGCATCTACCCGGTGGACGGCGCGGACTACGAAAACCTGAAGGACGCGCTGGAAAAGCTGCGCCTGAATGACGCGTCCCTAGCGTTTGAGCCGGAAACCAGCCAGGCGCTGGGCTATGGCTTCCGCTGCGGCTTCCTGGGCCTTCTGCACATGGAGATCATCACGATGCGCCTGGAGCGCGAGTTTGATCTGGATCTGATCACGACCGCGCCGAGCGTCGTGTACAAGGTGTACAAGACGGACGGCACTGTGATCGACGTGGACAACCCGTCGAACCTGCCGCCCGTCGGCGAGATCGAACACATGGAGGAGCCGTTTGTCAAGGCAAGCATCCACACGCCGCAGGAGTATGTCGGCGCGCTGATGGAGACCTGCCAGAACAAGCGCGGCGTATTCAAGGACATGGTCTACGAGGGCAGCCGCGTGTGCCTGCACTATGAGATGCCGCTTTCGGAGATCATCTTCGACTTCTTCGATCAGATCAAGAGCCGCAGCCGCGGCTACGCCAGCTACGACTATGAGCTGTCCGGCTATCAGCAGAGCGAGCTGGTGAAGCTGGACATGCTCCTCAACGGCGACATCTGCGACGCGTTGTCGATGATCGTGCACAAGGACCGCGCGTACACCCGCGGCCGCAGCATCGCCGAAAAGCTCAAGGACGTGATCCCACGCCAGATGTTCGAGATCCCGATTCAGGCGGCGATCGGCGGCAAGGTCATCGCGCGCGAGACGGTCAAGGCCATGCGCAAGGATGTTCTGGCCAAGTGCTACGGCGGCGACATCTCGCGCAAGCGCAAGCTGCTGGAAAAGCAGAAGGAAGGCAAGAAGAAGATGCGCCAGCTCGGCAGCGTGCAGGTGCCCAGCGAGGCATTCATGGCCGTGCTGAAGATGGACGAGTAAACATGGAAACGATTTCTCTCTACATTCACATCCCGCTCTGCGTGAAGAAATGCGCCTACTGCGATTTTGCGTCCTTTGCCGGGCGCATGGCGCAGCGGGAGCGCTATGTACAGGCCGTCTGCCGCGAAATCCGCGCGCAGGCGGCCTTCTTTGGGCCAAGGCGTGTGGGCACAGTCTTCCTGGGCGGCGGCACGCCGACGCTGCTCACCGGCGCGCAGGTGCAGGAGATCATGGACACCGTGCGCGCATGCTTTGTGCTGGAGGAAGACGCGGAGATCACCATGGAGGGCAACCCCGGCACGCTGACGGGAGAGAACCTGCGCGCGTACAGGCGGGCGGGGGTAAACCGCCTGTCGCTGGGCGTACAGAGCCTTGACGACGATCTGCTGGCGGCGATCGGAAGGATTCACACGAGCGCGGAAGCGGCGCAGGCGGTACGCATGGCGAGGGAGGCGGGCTTTGAAAACCTGAACCTCGACCTGATGCTGGGCCTGCCGGGGCAGACGGCGATACAATGGAAGGAGACGCTGGAAAGCGCCATCGCGCTCGCGCCGGATCACCTGAGCTGTTACAGCCTGATCCTCGAGGAGGGCACGCCGCTTGAGGCGCGTGTGCGTGCGGGCACATGTGCGCCGCTGCCGGGCGAGGACGAAATGGAAGAAATGGATGCGCTGACGGCGAGGCTGACGCAGGAGGCGGAGTATGCGCAGTACGAGGTCTCCAACTATGCCAGGCCCTCAAGGGCGTGCCGCCACAACATCGTCTACTGGGAATGCCTGCCGTATCTGGGCGTGGGCCTTGGCGCACACAGCGATCTGGACGGACGCAGGTTTTATAACCCGGCGGACTGGGAAGCCTATCTGCACATGGCCGAAAGCGATGACGCGGCGCGCTTGGCAGAGGGCACAAATACGCGGGAAGACCGGATGTTTGAGCGGATGATGATGGGCTTAAGACAGGTGCGGGGCGTGGACGCGGCGCGGTTTGCGCGGGATTTCGGTATGGAGATTGAGCGCGTGTGGCCGAAGACCCTGGCGGAGATGACGCACAGCGGCCTGATGGCAGCTCATGAAGAGAGGATTTTTCTGACGCCGCGCGGCATGCAGGTGATGAACGGCGTGCTGGTCAGGCTGATGGAGGAGATGGACTCAAAACCACAAAACGGGGCCTGAAACCAGCAGGACGGCGCTGAAGTGTCAGAATAGGCGATCAAGCATTTGCGCGAAGGGCAGGAAACGTCAAAAAAGATGCGAAAATGCAGTTGACAAAACCCTTGAGGCGTGGTATCTTTATCACGCTGATTAGCACTCAAACACGATGAGTGCTAACAACACCGAAAGGAGGACCGCATGATGGATCTCATCGATCGCAAGTACAGGATTTTGCAGGCGATCATCGATGACTACATCCTGACCGCGCTGCCCGTCGGTTCCCGAACGATTTCCCGCAAATATGAACAGAAGCTCTCCTCGGCCACCATCCGCAACGAGATGAGCGACCTGGAGGAGCTGGGCTATCTCGATTCCCCGCACACCTCCGCCGGACGCATTCCGTCGAACAAGGCCTACCGCCTGTATGTTGACCAGATGCTGCGGCCCATGCCGCTGAGCGCGGAGGAGACGGAGTTCATCAACCGCTGCTTTGACCGGCGGCTTGCGCAGGTGGACGATCTGTCGATGCGGATTGCGAAGGCGCTCTCCAGCATGACCCATTACACCACCGCGGTGATGACCAGAACCCCCAGAAACGAGCAGGTGCTCTCCCATCTGCAGCTGGTGCCCGTCGCCGACCGGCGGGTGCTGCTCATCCTGGTGACCCAAAGCGGCACCGTCAAGCAGAGCGTGCTCGAGCTTGGCAGCCCGGTGGCGCCGGATGAGCTGTACACGGTTTCGCGGATTCTGAGCAGCCGGCTCGAGGGCCTGCGGCTCATCGAGCTGCCCGGCGCGCTGATGCAGCTGGCCGGTAGCGGCGAGACGGACGAGATTGTCCGCGCGATGGCCGAGCAGCAGCCCGCGGAAAGCCAGAGCGACATCGTGGCGCTGGCGATCGGCGGCCGCTCGAACCTGCTGAGCTTCCCGGAGTACTCCGACGTGGACAAGGCGAAGGCGCTGCTCTCCGTGCTGGAGACCCGGGAGAAGGTCGTTTCGCTGCTGGATCACCACGGCGAGATGGAAATCTCCGTGCGCATCGGCCCGGAGACGGGGCTTGAGGAGACGCGCGACTGCTCCATCGTGACGGCGAGCTACCGCCTGAGCGACGGCAGGGTGAACACCATCGGCCTGATCGGCCCCACGCGCATGCAGTACGGCAAGGTGCTCTCGGTGCTCTCCCAGGTCGGCAGGTCGCTGGGCACCATCCTGGACGAGCATGACGGACATGAATAGAAGGAAGGATAAGCGCGGCGCAAGCGGAAGCGGCGCGCTGCGCGAGCGGATCCGCAAGGCTGCGGAGGGGCTCAAGGACAAGTCGGAAAGGGCGAAAAACATGAGCGAAGAAACCAAGATGGAACAGGAGCAGGAAGCGGCGCAGGAGACGCAGACCCCCGAGGCCGACGCCGCGGCGCTTGCTGCCGAGCTGGAGAAGGTGAAGGCGCAGTGCGACGAGTATCTGGATCTGGCACAGCGCAAGCAGGCGGAGTTCGCCAACTACCGCCGCCGCACCGAGGGCATCCGGCAGGAGGCCTTCGACGATGGCCGCAGGGACGCGATCGACAAGCTGCTGCCGGTGGTTGACAACCTCGAGCGCGCACTGAGCGCCGCGGGCGAGGAGGAGAGCGGCCTGAAGGCCGGCGTGGAGATGGTCCTGCGCCAGACGAAGGAAACCTTCGGCAAGATGGGCGTGGAGGAGATCGATCCGCTGGGCCAGCCGTTTGACGCGGAGCTGCACAACGCAGTGATGCAGGGCAGCGCGGAGGAGGGCGAGCCGGGCACGGTGTGTCTGGTGCTGCAGAAGGGCTACAAGCTCGGCAGCCGCGTGATCCGCCACGCGATGGTCAAGGTAGTTGCAGGCTGAGCCTGAGGCTATATGAATTCAATCGTCAACATCTCAATCTTTGAACTGTGATTGGACTGGAGGAAATAGATTATGAGCAAGATTATCGGTATTGACCTGGGCACTACGAACAGCTGCGTCGCCGTCATGGAGGGCGGCGAGCCGGTGGTCATCCCCAACGCTGAAGGCGCGCGCACCACGCCGTCCGTCGTGGCGTTCACCAAGTCCGGCGAGCGCCTGGTGGGCCAGGTGGCCAAGCGCCAGGCGGTTACCAATCCGGACCGCACCATCATCTCCATCAAGCGCGACATGGGCACCGACAAGCGCGTGACCATCGACGGCAAGCAGTACACCCCGCAGGACATCTCCGCAATGATCCTGCAGAAGCTGAAGACTGACGCTGAGGCGTATCTGGGCGAGACCGTCACCCAGGCGGTCATCACCGTGCCGGCGTACTTCTCCGACAGCCAGCGCCAGGCCACCAAGGATGCAGGCCGCATCGCTGGCCTCGAGGTGCTGCGCATCATCAACGAGCCGACCGCCGCTTCCCTGGCGTACGGCCTTGACAAGGAAGATTCCCACAAGATCCTGGTGTACGACCTGGGCGGCGGCACCTTCGACGTCTCCCTGCTGGAGATCGGCGACGGCGTGTTCGAGGTTCTGGCGACCAACGGCGACACCCGCTTGGGCGGCGACGACTTCGACGACCGCATCATCAACTACCTGGCTGCCGAGTTCAAGAAGGAGAACGGCATCGACCTGAAGTCCGACCGCATGGCCATGCAGCGCCTCAAGGAGGCCGCTGAAAAGGCGAAGATCGAGCTCTCCGGCGTGATGAGCACCAACATCAACCTGCCGTTCATCACTGCTGACGCGACCGGCCCGAAGCACCTGGATATCACCATGACCCGCGCGAAGTTCGACGAGCTGACCCGCGATCTGGTGGACCGCACCATCGCCCCGATGCAGAACGCGCTGCGCGACGCCGGCATGACCGCCAGCGAGGTGGACCGCGTGATCCTGGTCGGCGGCAGCACCCGTATCCCGGCCGTGCAGGAGGCCGTGCGCAAGGTGACCGGCAAGGAGCCGTACCGCAACATCAACCCGGACGAGTGCGTCGCTGTCGGCGCCGCGATCCAGGGCGGCGTTCTGGGCGGCGAGGTCAAGGACGTGCTGCTGCTGGACGTCACCCCGCTGTCCCTGGGCATTGAGACCATGGGCGGCGTGTTCACCCGCCTGATCGACCGCAACACCACCATCCCGACCACCAAGAGCCAGATCTTCTCCACCGCCGCGGACGGCCAGACCTCCGTTGAGGTGCACGTCCTGCAGGGCGAGCGCGAGATGGCCGCGGGCAACAAGACCCTGGGCCGCTTCCAGCTGACCGGCATCGCGCCGGCGCCGCGCGGCGTGCCGCAGATCGAGGTCACCTTCAACATCGACCGCAACGGCATCGTGAACGTCTCCGCGAAGGATCTGGGCACCGGCAACGAGCAGAAGGTGACCATCACCTCCAGCACCAACCTGTCCGAGGAGGAGATCAACCAGCGCGTCAAGGAGGCCGAACAGTACGCTGCCGAGGACAAGAAGCGCAAGGAAGAGGTCGAGACCCTCAACCGCGCCGACTCCATGATCTTTGAGATCGAGAAGCAGCTGCGCGAGCTGGGCGACAAGCTGAGCGCGGAGGACAAGGCGACCGTCGAAAACGAGCTGGCCGAGTTCAAGAAGGTCCGCGAGGGCGGCGACGCCGAGCAGATCAAGAACGCCATGGAGGCCTTCACGCAGAAGGTGTACGCGGTGTTCGGCAAGATCTATCAGCAGCAGCAGGCGCAGGATCCGAACGCGGCGAACGCGGGCGGCTACCAGCAGGCGCAGGACGCGACCAATGACGGCGCGGCCGACGCGGACTACGACGTGCACTAACCGGCATGCTGCCGGCTGCAGTGCCGACAGAGCCTGATGATTTGAGCGGCATTGTGCCCGAGCCCAGTGCCTGCAACGGATTGGTGCAAAAGATATTCAAGCGCAAGCCGCCGTCACTTTGTGGCGGCGGCATCGCGTGGTTTACAGCAAGTATCAGAATAGGTGGTGACTGCTGTGGCAGACAAGAGAGATTATTACGAGGTGCTTGGCGTGGCCAAGGGCGCCTCGGATGACGAGATCAAGAAAGCATACCGCAAGGCGGCCAAGGCCAGCCACCCGGACCTGCATCCCGACGACAAGGAAGCCGAGGCGCGCTTCAAGGAGATCAACGAGGCGTACGAGGTGCTCTCCGATCCGCAGAAGCGCGCGCGCTATGACCAGTTCGGTCACGAGGATCCGCGCATGGGCGGCGCAGGCGCGGGCTACGGCGGATTCGGCGGCTTTGAGGATATCTTCGACATGTTTACCGGCGGCGGATTTGGCGGCGGGTTCGGCGGCAGCAGCCGTCAGAGCCGCCAGAACGCGCCCCAGCGCGGCAGCGACCTGCAGTACAACCTGACGCTGAGCTTTGAGGAAGCGGCCTTTGGCTGCAAGAAGGAATTCAAGTTCCAGCGCAACGCGACCTGCGACGCCTGCAATGGCAGCGGCGCGAAGCCCGGCACCCAGCCGCAGACCTGCCCGACGTGCGGCGGCAGCGGCCAGCAGCGCGTGACGATGAATTCTCCGTTCGGCCAGGTGCAGACGATGCGCACCTGCCAGACCTGCGGCGGCAAGGGCAAGACGATCAAGGAGCGCTGCACGAAGTGCTCCGGCAGCGGCTTTGTCCGCGTGACGCGCACGGTGACGATGAACGTGCCGGCGGGCGTGGACGACGGCCAGAACTTCAAGACCATCCCGGGCGAGGGCGAACCGGGCCGCAACGGCGGACCGTCCGGCGATCTGTACGTGACGTGCAGCGTGCGCCCGCACAAGATCTTCAAGCGCGACCGCTACGACCTGTACTGCGATGTGCCCATCAGCTTCACGCAGGCGGCGCTTGGCGGCGAGATCGACGTGCCGACCCTTGAGGGCACGGCGAAGTTTGACATCCCAGCCGGCACGCAGGAGGGCACCTCCTTCCGCATCCGCAGCCAGGGCATCCAGCAGCTGCGCGGCAGCGGCAAGGGCGACCTGTTCTTCACCGTGCACGTCGAGGTGCCCAAGCACCTGGGTGAAAAGCAGAAGGATCTGCTCCGCCAGTTTGAGGACTCCCTCAGCGGCAAGGAGTACGAGCGCCGCAAGAGCTTCGGCGATCAGGTGAAGAACTACATCCGCGAGAATGCGGAGCGGTTCAAGGAAAAGTTCGACAAGAAATAAAGGATTTTGGAGGCCTGAGTAAGAATCACTTCTTATTCAGGCCTTTTCCTGCCATGCGGCTTGAAGCAGGCGCGAAGCGAAGAAGGGGTCTGGGCAGCAGCCCAGAAAGAGAGGGAACAATATGGATTGGATGGAAGCCGTGGTGCACACCACGACCATGGGCGCGGACATCGTCAGCGAGGTGCTGATGAACGCGGGCGCCGTCGGCACCTCGATCGAGGACCGCTATGACGTGACCTCCAGCAAGAAGGAGGACGGCATGTGGGACATGATCGACGAGGAGGTGCTCGCCAAGATGAGCGAGGACGTGCTCGTCAAGGCCTACTTCGGCAACGATGCCAGCGTGCAGGAGACGCTGCTGCTGGTACGCGAGAAGCTCGGCGAGCTGAAGCGCCTTGACATGGGCTTTGACATCGGCAGCCTTGCGCTGGAGCAGCAGAACGTTCAGGAGCAGGACTGGGCGGAAAACTGGAAGAAGTACTACAAGCCCTTCCGCGCGGGCGAAAGGCTGGTCATCAAGCCGAGCTGGGAGACCTACGAGGAAAAGGAAGGCGACCTGGTGCTGGAGCTCGATCCGGGCATGGCGTTCGGCACGGGCACGCATGAGACGACCTTCATGTGCATGGAGCAGCTGGAAAAATATGTGACCCCCGGCTGCAAGGCGATCGACGTGGGCTGCGGCAGCGGCATTCTGGCGCTGGCGGCGGCCAGGCTGGGCGCCAGCGACGTGCTGGCCATCGATCTGGACGAGCTGGCGGTGAAGGTGGCCGCGGAGAATACCGTGAAGAACGGTCTGGCGGACAGGGTGCGCGTGGTGCACGGCGATCTGCTGGAGAAGGCCGACGAGATGGCGGACGTGATCGTCGCGAACATCATCGCGGACGTGATCTGCTTCCTGTGCAGCCCGGCGAAGAAGCACCTGCTTCCGGGCGGCACGTTCATCTGCTCCGGCATCATCCGTGAGCGCGAAGACGACGTGCAGCAGGCGCTGGCCGCGGCGGGCTACACCGTGTGCAACCGGCTGGCGAAGGGCTCCTGGGTCTGCCTGGCGGCCAAGGCGGCGCAGTAAGGCGGGGAGCGGACGATGCATCGATTCTTTGCCGATGAAAACGGGATTGTAAACGGAACAGCCGCTCTGAACGCCGGGGATTCCCAGCACGCGCTGCGCGTGCTGCGCCTTGGCAGCGGCGACGAGGTGGAGCTCGTCTGCGCGCCGGGACGGTATCTGGCGGAAATCGCGGGCGAGGCGGACGGCCGGGTGCAGGTGAAGATCCTGCAAGCGCTGCGCCCAACCGAGGCGCGCACGCAGGTGACGCTCTATCAGGGCCTGCCCAAGGCGGACAAGATGGAGATGATCACGCAGAAGACCACGGAGCTGGGCGTGCACGCGATTCGCCCGGTGGCAATGGAGCGTTGCGTGGTCAAGCTGGAAGGCAAGGACGCCGGCAAGAAGACCGAGCGCTGGCAGAAGATCGCGCGCGAGGCGGTCAAGCAGTGCGCGCGCGTGGCGGTGCCGGAAGTGCTGGAACCCAAAAAGCTTGCGTTGCTCCAGGACGAGCTTTCGCAGCTGGACGTGCTCATCGTCCCCTGGGAGGACGCGCGTGACGGCAGCATCCGGCAGGCGCTCGCGCCGTTTGAGGGACAGGAAGACCTGCGCGTGGGCATCCTGATCGGCCCGGAGGGCGGCATCAGCGAGAAGGAAGCCCGGTGGCTTGCGGAAAACGCGAATGCAAAGCTGGTCACGCTCGGCCCGCGCATCCTGCGCACGGAGACCGCCGGCCTTTGTGCGCTGACGATGGTGATGGCGTACCGCGGCGAGATGGAATGACGAATTGAAAAGCCAATTTGCGGCGCAAGACTTGCAAGAGTCCGCGCCGTATTTTATAATGGAGTGAGAAGGACGAACGAAAGAAGGAATGACCATGCGTTTTCGCAAAAGCATCAAGGTGACCAAGGGCGTCAAGCTCAATCTTTCCAAGGGCGGCGCCAGCTTTACGGTGGGCAGCGGCCTGCCGGTTTCCCTGAACGTGGGCACAAATGGCGCGTACCTGAACTGGAGCATTCCGGGCACGGGCGTGTATGATCGCGTGCGTCTTGACAAGGTGCTTAAGGAGAAGCTGGGCGGCGTGCTCGGCTTCGGCACAGCGGCTGCCGAGGAGGCGGAGCCGGAGGAAGAGGCGAAGAGCGCGAAGCAGACCGCCAAAAAGACGACGACTAAGAAGAGCACTTCCTCCAAGTCTTCGACGGCCAAGAAGACGTCTTCCGCCAAGACGGAAACCAAGAAGACCGCCTCCTCCAAGAAGGAGCCCGATCGTCCCAGCGACAAGGAGATGGACGCTATCGCGCAGGAGATTGCGTTGGTGAACATCCACCGCCAGGCGCTGGACGTGAGCAAGAAGGCATCCGGTACGCTGGACGCGGACGAGGCCGAGGCGGCCATCGAGGCCTGGCTCTCCGAGAGCGAAGCGCCGATCGAGTTCTCCGTGCAGCCGGAGGTGCTCGCGGACAAGGGCGCGGTGATGATCGACCTGGATCTGCCGGAGATTGAGGACATGCCGCAGAACAAGCTCGTGGAATTGGCGGATGGCTCGATCAAGATCAAGAAGAAGACGAAGAAGGAGCAGGTGGAGGACTACCGCACCTGCGTCTTCGGCCTGGGCGAGTATGTGGCCAGCCACGTGTTTTCCGTGGTGCCGCAGGCGAAGAAGGTCGTCGTATCCGCGTACACGCAGCGCAGGAGCGAGAAGACCGGCGAGCAGATGGACGTGTTCATCTACTCCGTCGTGTTCGCGCGCGCCGATTTCACCAAGGACTATCAGGACAAGGATCCGTATGAATTCTGTCAGAAACTGCCGAGCCGGTTCTACGTGCTTGCCAGCGGCGTGATGAAGGAGATCGCGCCGTTTGAGGCGGCAGATATTCAATAATCCCAAAGGAGAACGAACAAGCTTCATGATCGAAAACAGGACGGTGGCCTTCCACACGCTGGGCTGCAAGGTCAATCAGTACGATACGCAGGCCATGCGCGAGCGCTTTGAGGAGGCGGGCTACCGCACGGTTGAATTTGAGGACAGGGCCGACGTGTACGTCGTCAACACCTGCACGGTGACGGGCACGG
>CAMFCQ010000028.1 GCA_945948915.1 uncultured Clostridia bacterium
TTCTTCTGCTTCGGCACCAATGACCTGACCCAGATGACCTTCGGCTTCAGCCGCGATGACGCGGGCAAGTTCCTCCCGTCCTATTACTCCGGCAAGATCTACGAGTCCGATCCGTTCGCCCGTCTGGACACCGTCGGCGTGGGCAAGCTGATGGATATGGCCGTGAAGATGGGCAAGGCGACCCGTCCGAACATGCACTTCGGCATCTGCGGCGAGCATGGTGGCGATCCGTCCTCCATCGAGTTCTGCCACAAGATCGGCTTGAACTATGTGTCCTGCTCTCCGTTCCGCGTGCCGATTGCCCGTCTGAGCGCTGCGCAGGCCGCGATCAAGGACAGCAAGAAGTAAGAAACGCCTTGGCGATTCTGGCCCCGCATTCGTCTTTCCGGCTCAGGATGGCCAGAAAAGCAAATTGATCAGCCCACGCCTTAAAGGCGGGTGTCCGTAAAACAGTCAGCAGCCGCAGCGGCAAATCCGCTGCGGCTGTTTTTGATGCAGAAATATTCTGAATTCAGGGGTTGAAGTATCCATTATACTATGTACAATATAGCTATCGGGCGCTCGATGAGATTACGATTGGAGGTTCAACAGCATGAATAGGTTCAGCGTATATCCCATCGGAAAGATTGAAAGTGAGAATGAATCGATGAAGATCGTCCTGGATCCGGCATACAGAGCCGGTTTGAAGGGACTGCAAAGCTATAGCCATGTACAGGTTCTCTGGTGGATGGACGGCTGTGATAACGAGAGGGATCGCAGCACGCTTGTTGAAAGCAGGCCTTATGCAAAGGGACCGGATGAGATCGGCGTATTTGCCCTTCGTTCCCCTGAAAGGCCGAATCCGATTGCGGTATCCAATGTGAGTATCGATGATGTGGATGAGGCTTCCGGGACGATTAACCTTAGCTATATTGACGCTTTTCCGGGCAGTATGGTGCTTGATTTGAAACCCTACACGCCGAGCATCGATCGGATCGAGCATTCTTCCGGGCCGGACTGGTGCCGTCATTGGCCAAAGTCCTATGAAGAGAGCGGCGATTTTGACTGGGAATCGGAATTCAATTTCTGAGGAGGCGCAGCAATGGCTCTTGCCGACTATATGGATGAAAAACCGGTGATCGATACCAACCGGCTTCGCCTTCGTCCCATGTGCGCAGCGGATGTGCCCGCCTTGCGGGAATGGATGCCGGATAAATCGATTTATGCGTACTGGGGGAAGGGGCCGGGAAAGACAGACAGGAATCCCGAGTTGCTGTTTGAAAAAGAAGAAAAGGCGACAAAGCGCTTTCATTTGGGAATTGAGGAACGATCGTCTGCGAAGGTAATTGGCGATATCTGGGTATATCTGATCGAGAGCAATCGCATGGCTTCTGTTGCAATTCGTCTTTCACGGAACTGTCAGGGAAAAGGCTACGGCACGGAGGCGCTGACTGCCATGACAGATTTCTGCTTTGAGCACACCGAGCTTCAGCGGCTGTGGACGGAGGTAGACGTCAGAAACATCGCCTCGCAGAGAATGCTGGAGAAATGCGGATACAGGCAAGAGGGGATGATCCGTCAGGGGAAAATGGTAAGCACCTGGTGTGATTACTATATCTACGGCAAGCTGAAATCAGATCCCCGGTAAGACAAGGATTTGATTCCGCCCGCCTGACCGGGGCGCATGACGCACCTTGACACGGCGTAATCCCGCAGGTATGCGCTGTTTGGCAAAAGGCGTGACGACCTTCGTCACGCCTTCTGTCTGCCCGCCGACTTATACTAATTCTTGTTAAAATGGCCTAATCCACGCACCATCTTTTCCACTCTGACTTTGCCTTGTTCCGTTCAACGTACCTTAAGTAACGCCTCACTTCACTCGGCTTCGTCAGAGCGAAAAATCTGATGCACTCTATTAGGCATTTTAACTGCGAATTAGTATTACAAACGCCGGCAAGACGTGGGCCTGTTCCGCGGGCAAATGCAGGGAGAGCTTTTTGACTAGGAAAGCCGACAATTTTTCCTGCATTCCGCTGTTTGACAAATCATACGGTTTTTTCTATAATCAGACTGTACATTTTTCTCCGTATTCCACAGAAAAGAGATACACTGCCGTATGTTCAGATCATCAGCTGCTCCCGGAAAGACAACCGCGCGGAATATGACGGAGGGCTCTATTGCGGGGCAGGTCATCCTCTTTGCGCTCCCCCTGATGCTGGGCAATGTTTTCCAGATGCTCTACAACACCGTGGACTCCATCGTTGTGGGCAATTTCGTAGGCACCCAGGCTTTGGCGGCGGTGGGCTCCACCACCATGATCGTCAACATGATGGTGTTCTTCTTTAACGGATTTTCGACCGGCGCAGGCGTGGTCATCGCCAATTTCTTCGGCGCGCGGGATCTGAAGAAGCTGCATAAGGCCATCGAGACCACCATGGCGGCGACCTTTGCGCTCAGCGTCCTGTTTACGCTGGTGGGCGTGGCGGCGGTCAAGCCCATGCTGCGCTTTATGGCCACGCCGGAGGATGTCTTTGGAGAGGCAACGACGTATCTGCGAATCTACATCGGAGGCATTTCCGGTCTGCTGATCTACAACATGGGCAGCGGCATTCTGCGCGCGGTGGGCGACACCGTGCGGCCGCTGTATTTCCTGGTGCTGACCAGCATCCTGAACATTCTTCTGGACCTGCTGTTTGTGCTGGGCTTTCATTGCGGCATCGAGGGCGTTGCCTGGGCCACCGTGCTTTCGCAGTTCATCTCTGCGCTGCTCATCCTGAGCCTGCTGACCCGATCCAATGACATCTACCGGCTGACCTGGAATGACCTGAAAATCGATCGTTCCATCCTCGGAAGCATCTTTGCCATCGGTCTGCCGGCGGGCATTCAGTCCATCATCACGGCGTTTTCCAACGTGTTCGTGCAGTCCTATGTCAACTTCTTCGGTTCCAGCTGCATGGCTGGCTGGAGCTGCTATAACAAGCTGGATCAGTTTGTCATGCTGCCCATGCAGAGCATGGCGATGGCGGCCACGACCTTTGTCAGCCAGAATATCGGCGCAGGCAAGGAACAGCGGGCAGATCGCGGTACGGTGATCACGGTGAGCATGTCCGTGGGCGTGACAGCCGTCATCGTGGCGCTGCTGTGTTTGTTTGCTGCGCCGGCGGTCGGTATGTTCTCGCCGGACGCTTCGGTCATCGAATACGGCGTGCTGTTTATCCGGGCGAACTGTTTCTTCCTGCTGTTCAACTGCGTGAACCATGTGCTGGCCGGCGCGCTGCGCGGGCGGGGAGATTCCCGCGGGCCGATGGTCATCATGCTGCTCGCGTTCGTCGGCATCCGGCAGATCTACCTGTTTGTCGTGTCCCGGTTTATCGCCAACACGCCGCTCCTGGTAGGCTTTGGCTATCCTGTGGGCTGGACAACCTGCTGCATCATCGAAGTGACCTACTTCGTCCTGCGCTGGAGAAGACCGGCGAAAAGAGGATAATCCTGCCCGAAAACCGGGTGCATGCTGGTTTCGTTTTGAAAGAAGCGGCATGCATCCGGTTTGCTGTCGCCAGCGACCGGCGATATTTTGCGTTCTCCTCTTTTTCTTTCAGGGGTTTTGTGATATAATATTCCCTACGATTTTATGCCGGGAAAAACGGATGACGAAACGACGCGCATTTTGCAGTAAAAAGCCGGTCTGTTTCGTCTGTTTTCTATAAAGCGATGATTGAGTATGAGGAGGCGATGTCATGAGATCGAACAGGCCGAGCTACGCGAGTGCGCCCGCCGGTTCCTCAAGAGCGCTGGATCAAAAGCCCAGACCCAAACGACCGAAAAAGGAATGGAATCAGCTGCTGCTGATGCTGTTCTTTGTGGTTCTGCCGGTGTTTGGCTTGCTTGCGATCTTCTTCCAGCCGTTTCGCTGGGTTTTCATGATTCTGACGGTGGCCTGCCTGGCGCTGATGTGGTTTGTGCACGCATTCCTGTTCCCGGGCCGCATGATCCTGACGGCTGTGTATGGCCTGCTGATGGTTTTCACGCTGGTGACGGCGCTGAACGCGAAGAGCAGCAGCAGGCTGCCCCAGAATGCCAGCCCGTTTGGTCAGGTGACGACGACGATCGCGCCGACGCAGGTGCCCATCTATACGCAGGGATATGATTCCATGTCCGGCATCGTAACGGACAGCGGATACGACGCGATGAGCAGCATTCAGGAGGTCGGCATGGCCGGCGGCAGCGAGGATCAGTCCACGGAGGATCTGGGACTGACTGACGCCGGTGCGAGCGAGTATGTGCCCACCGTGAAGTCCGACGCGGAAATCGCGCTGGAGAACTTCATGGAAAAGTGGCGCAAGGGCATTATCGCGGACATGGTGGCGCATACGCCGCCGTCCTGGCGCAACGCGCAGGCGGATTCCGCCCAGCAGCAGCTGTTCTGGAAGTTTGCACAGAAGCCGCTGCAGGACTGGAGGCAGATGTCCGCACCGACCGGAACGAATGAAAGCACGGCGCGCACGATCTCCGTGGAAGCGGACATCAGCTACAGCGGCGAGGTGCGCACCTATGCCTATGACGCGATTGCGCTGTACGAGGAAGGAAGCTGGTATATCGATCCGGATTCGCTGTCCAGCGGCATCCTGAAGGTGGCCTCCACGCCGACGCCGGATCCGAACGCGACGCCGGAACCCACGCCGGAGCCCACGCCCACGCCGACGCCCGGCCTGAAAACCAAGCTGTACTACAACAAGGACGGCGGCAAATACTACCACGCTGATCCGGAGTGCTCTTCGGTCGCCAAGGAGTTCCTGCCGCTGACCAGCTTCACCTACGGCAACCTGAACAAGAGCCCGTATACGAAGCTCCAGCCGTGCCCCAAGTGCGACGCGCCGTCCAGATAAGCGCATGATGATGAATAACGAGAACGCCCGGACGACACGTTCGGGCGATTCTTGTTAAGCGAGTGAGCAGACTTGAATATGCAGGCGTGATTTCGATGATGTACAATGCGAAGGAACAGCGCATCAGCATTCACGATATGCTGATCAACACTATAACCTTTGGACGTGGCGCAAAGCCGTTGGTGATGATCCAGGGGCTGAATACCCGTGGGATCAAGGGTGCAGCCTTGCCGCTGGCCTGGATGTATCGGATCTTTGCAAAAGATTACAAGGTGTATGTGTTTGACCGAAGGCCGGTGGTCTTTGATGGCATTACGGTGAGAGATTTGGCGGGCGATCTCGCTGCGGCCATGGATCAGCTGGAAATCAGAAATGCCGATGTCGTTGGCGTGTCGCAAGGCGGAATGATTGCGCAGTATCTCGCCATCGACAGACCTGACCTGATCAATAAACTGGTTCTTGCCGTTACCCTATCCAGAAACAATGAGACCGTCCAGTCTGTCATTGGAAATTGGATTGCGCTGACTGAGCGGGGAGACATGAAGCGGCTTGTCAGGGATATGGCGGAAAAGATGTATTCCGATGCTTATGTCAAGAGGTACAAGCCTTTTATGCCCTTGCTGACCTTTCTGCAGAAACCGAAGGATGCACAGCGCTTCATGCATTTGGCTAAAGCCTGTCTGACGTGCAATGCGTATGAAGAACTGGAGAAGATTCAGTGCCCGGTGTTCGTCATCGGCGGCCAGCAGGATCAGGTGGTCGACTCAAAGGCGTCCGAAGAAATCGCACAAAAGCTTGATTGCAGGATATTCATGTATGAGCAGTTCGGTCATGCCGCATACGAAGAAGCAAAGGATTTCAGCACCAGGATTTGCGATTTCCTGAAGGAATAGGGAAAACCAGACTTCTCGGGAGGCTGTAAAGTCTATTGAAGCAAAATGGCACAGCATTCGCTCACGGCAGAAAAGAACTGCCGGGCCATGCGTGCTGAATGAGCATAAGCAAATCCTCCGTATGCGCTGAGGCATGCGGAGGATTCACTGTATACGGATACCAATCAATGAAGGATCGGCTTTTGTGTGGCGCGGCATTTACAGGATAGACAGGAAGAACATCTCGTACTCGTCGTCAAAGCCGAAGCAGTCGTAGGGCATCGGATTGCCGCCATTGGTGGATTTCATCTGGTTGCAGCAGAATTCCTCACCGTCGGAGATCACGTCGCCCAGCGTGAGGGGGAAGCCGTTTGCCGTGGAGAATTCGCACAAGGCGAGCAGCGGATCATCCGCTTCGCGGGTCTTGAGCAGAGCGGCGCGGAAGGAGGCGTCGGCAAGCGCGCGCTCACGGAGCTTTCTCAGCGTCTCGTTCATGGATCAGACCTCCTCTCGCAGCGTGCCGCTGGCGACAAAATGCTTTTCACCGGCCTCGGAGGCGATGAGGAAAGAGAAACGATCGCCCGAGCGGGAAAGGGAGAGCGTCAGCGGACGCGGCTCGCGGATTTCCTTTTCATAGCCCGCGACCAATTCGCCGATGTAGTGGCCGTCAAGCGCTTCATGGCCCAGCGCGTCGCACAGGTAGCCAATGTAGCGCGTGTTGTTCACGTGGCCGTTGACGTCATAATCGGAGTACGTCGGCGTGCGGGTCAGCTGCTCGCTCGCCGCCTCCATGCGAGGCAGGCGCAGCGGCAGCTCGACGGGCGAGAGAATCGCAGATGTATCCGGGAAGTGCAGATCAACCATATTCGGGCTGACGATTTTGCGCTCGTTCATGTCCAGCATCACCCACAGGGCGCCGGCGGAGGCCAGCGGTGTGCCGTCCTCGAGGGTGAAGGTGTGATAGCGCGGGCAGAAGAAACGGTTGGTTGCCCCAGGCCAGGTGGTATGCACGACGCGTTCACCGCAGCGGGGCGCGCGATCAAAGCGCACATGAATGCGCGTCAGCGCGAAAAACAGACCGCGCGCCATCATCGCGTCGTAGCCCACGCCCAGGGCGACCGCGTGACGCTCGCCGCCCTCCTGCATGGCGACAAAGAGCGCGGCCGGACGCATGCGGCGCTTCACATCGCAGTCCGTCGCGCGCACGATGAAGGTTTCGCTGTATTGCTTGTTCATGGAGATGCCTCCGGGATGTCAAATATGACAGGTTCAAACAGGAAATGAATCGAAGCAAGCATATCACAATTCGCTTTTCTTGACAAGTCCCGCCATATGGATTAAAATTGTTAAGATACTGGAAACCTATGCTGATTTTTCAGTCTGCTTTGCAGCGAAGGAGATATATGGTGAACAAGAGATCGATTGCAAAGGGCGCGGTGCTGCTGCTGTGCGCTGTGCTGGTTCATGGACAGACGGCCGTGGCAGAGGAAAAGCGCGTCGGCGATTACATTTACGTTCCGGCCATGCAGGTGACCGGCACCTTGGGCGCAATCAGCCTGCGCGTGGAGGGCCTCGCCCTTGAGGCTGGCAGCGATGAAGCGCAGGTCGTTGACGCGCTGGCGGGCGCTGAGTTTGGCGTGTACGTCTTCTCCGGCACGGGCGAGCTGACGCCGTGGGCCAACCCGCTGTATCCCAGCGAGCCCATGCGCATCCGCACGGGCGAGGGCGAGACGCGCTTTACGCTGCCGCAGGGTACGGAATTCTATCTGCGCCAGGAGAGCGCGCCGCAGGGGTATCTCTTCGACGATGAGACGCTCATCCCGGTGACGGGCGAGGAGATCGTAGTGCGCAATACGATGGCCGGCCAGCTGGCGGTCTTGGCCGTGGATTCCCTGGGCGTGCCGGTGGCGGGCGTTGTGCTGGAAGCGACCGGCGAGGACGGCGGGCGCACGCTGATGACGACCGATGAAAACGGCGAGGCGGTGCTTGCCTGCGATCAGGCGCAGCGCTATACTGTCCGTGAGATCGAGCTGCCCGAGGGTGCGTTCGCTGCGCGCAGCGTGAGCGGCGGGGAAGCGGCGCAGGATGGCGTTGTCGCGTCTGTCAGCCTGGCCAATCGCGCGCGCGTGACCTTTGAGCACCCGGCTTCCGGCTCGGTGCTGCTGAACATGCAGCTGACGGTGATCGACGAAAACGCACAGACCAGCGTGCGTCCGCTTGAGGGCGTGCGCATGGAGATCCTCAGCGATCCGGCGATCAGCGTGGTGACGGACGCACAGGGTCAGGCGAAGGCCTCTCTACTCGAGGGAACCTATGGCGTGCGCCTGAGCTACGAGGGCTGCGGGAATGTGATCCTGCCGGTGAGCGAGGGACAGATGATCGTGGAGAGCGGCTCCACGACGGTGATTGAGTTGAGCGCGCACGAAGCGTCAGGCCGCATCGAATGGTCGGCGGACTGCGAGCAGATGCTCAGCGGCGCAAGCGTGGAGCTTGTCAGCGAATCGACGGGCGAGGTCTACGGCCCATATGCGCTCGATGCGGAGGGCATAGCCGTTTCCGAGGCGCTTGAAGAGGGTCTGTATCGCATCGCCGAGCTGACAATTGACGATGGCATGGAGCTTGGCGGCGTCGAGTGCGGCGGCGTGAGCGCTCAGGCCGCGGGGGATTTGCCGCTCCAGGTGAGTGCCGGTCAGGTGACGCAGGTGCAGATGCACCTGCTCACGCGTGAAAAGCAGACGTTCAATCTGGTCATCGAGTGCCCTGATGAGCAGGGCGAAGCCGCGCAGGAGACGATGAGCGAAACGCTCACCCTGACGCTGATGACTGAGCAGGGCGAGGCCGCTGCGAGGATCGAAGCGGCGCAGGGATTGGCAGAGGTGGACGCGCTCAGCGGCGAATACACGCTAAGCATGACGGAAAAGGACGCGGCCAGGCTCGGCGTGCAGCCGGTGTCGCGTGTGTTTGCCATGCCCTCCGCGCAGGAGACGATCGTGTTCGTTTCGGACCGTGCGCGGGTGATTCTTTCCTCTGTGGATGAAAACGGTGCGCCTGCGGCAGGCGCGGTCTATCAACTGACTGACGGCGCCGGTGCACGCTATGAGGTGACCTGCGATGAGGACGGTATGGCGGTCTCCCCGCTGCTGGCCCCGGGCGATGTGGCTGTGGAGACGCTCGACGCGCCGCAGGGCTATGCGATCGCCGCGCAGAAGACCGTGACGGCACAACCCGGCGAGGCGGTGCGCGTGACGGTTGCGCATGAGCGGTATGGAAACGCAGCGCTGACGGTGCGCATGCAGAGCCTGAATGAAACCGGCGGCCTGGTTTATACGCCGGTGGCGGGCGCACAGATGGACATCCTGCGCGTGGAAGGAAACGGTTCACTGACGGAGACGGGTGTCTCGCTGACGACGGATGATGACGGTCGGGCGAATGTGAGCCTGCCGGCGGGCGAATATGCCGCCATGATGGACGAGCAGGCGCTTGCGCTGGGCTGCCGTGCGCCGGAGGCCGTGCGCTTTGCCGTGGAGAACACGAAGCAGACGGAGGCGGCGCTGACCTGCCTTGGTGACAAGGGCGGCGTACGTGTGCGCCTGACGGGCGGCAGTCTTGGCGATGAGGAGCTGGCGCAGATCCGCTTTGCGCTGGCCGACGCGGACGGCACCGTCATTGAGATGTCCATGCAGGACGGCGCGTTCTATGCGGGCGGTCTGGCGGCGGGTGAATACGTGCTGCGCCAGACGCAGTTGCCCAGCGGCTACACGCTCTCCGGCGACCGCATGGTCAGCGTGGCAGGTGGCGAAGCGACAGAAGTCAGCATGCCGCTGGAGGAATACGCGGTGGTGACCGTTTCCAAGACGGGCCTGACGTTTGACAGCCTGATGCGCACCTACGTCGTGCCGCTGACCGGACAGTATGGCGTGTACACGCTGGAAGACGGCGAAATGAAGCCGTATCCGAGCGCAGACAGCCAGATGACACTGTGGGCGAATGTGACTGCACAGCAGATGGCGGAAGGCAAGAATGCCAGCGCAAAGCTGCCTGCGGCGATCGAAGGCACGACGTATTACCTGCACGAGCTGGGCAGTGCGGAGGGCTTTGCCACAGACGATAACTTCTACGAGGTGCTGCTGCGCGCGGGGGAAACGACGGCGCTTGACTGTGCGGTCTCCAGCGACAGGGGCTTCTTTACGCTGGATGCAGTGGACGCGGCTACAGGCGCGCACGTGCCGGGCGGCACCTACGAGCTGGTCAGCAAGGAAACCGGCGAAGCCGTGCTTGCCTTTGAGATGGGCGAAGAAGCGTACCAAAACCCGATGGCCGTCCCGGTGGGGGCGTATATGCTGCGCCAGACAAAGGCTGCGGCGGGCTATGCGATGAGCACGCCGGCCCAGTGCGACGTGCAGGTGGAGCCGTACCTGACGCAGGGCGGCCATGTGACGGCCATGCAGATGGCGGCGGTTCAGGTGCCGCAGGACGAAGAACTGAATCTGATCGAGGCGATGTATGCCGCGCAGCAGCAGGAGCTGACGCTCCTGTGCGTGGAGACGGGCGCGCTTGAGGGCGCCCAGACGCTGCTGGCTCCGAGTCTGACCATTGAGGCCGGAGCGGCGGGCAGCGAGCGCAGCGATATCGCCAGCGTGGTGCTTTCCGGCGCAGGCGACGCTGTGGGCGGCGCATACCGCGCGCGGGTGGAATACTGCCTGGATGGCGGCGGCTGGCAGCCTTCTGACGCAAGGGAGACCGGCGTGCTCTCCGGCCCGACGGCGGTGAGCCTGGACGACGTGCGCGATGACATCAGCGCGGTTCGTGTGACGTACATCAGCGATACGACCGGCAGAGAAGAGACCAGCGCAGGCTTTACGCCGGGCCAGGTGACGCTCAGCGTTGAGGCCAGCGCGCAGGGCAGCGTGGGTATGGCGGCCAGCAGCACGTTTACGGGCGTGTTTGCCTATCAGACGGAGCTGGAAGGCCGGACGGAGCAGCTCACGTGCAGCGCGCATGCGGACTACGCATTTGTCCTGCAGGCGTGCGGTCTGTTTGAAACGGTGAGCGCAGGGCGCGACGGCCGGATTACCGGTGTGGCGTTCTTTGACGAGAACGCGGACGGTATCATGGACGCGCAGGAGACGAGCCGCTATGCGGGCATGACAGTTTCCCTTCAGACGCTGGAGGGAGACGAGGTGGCAACGGCGCGCACGGGCGCGGACGGACGCTACGCGTTTGGCGCCATTTCCAGCGGAGAATACCGGGTGCAGTTTGATGCAGGCGATAGCGTGGTCTTCTCCAGCGGCAGCCTGCAGAGCGCGCACATGATTTCCGCCGTCGAGGACATGCGATACGGCACCAGCGGCGTGCTGCGCATTGACGGCGGCCATACGGATTACGTTGTGAACGTGGGCTGCATCTATGCTGCGGAGATTGGAGGCGCGGTGCTTGAACGCGTTGAAGACGGCGAAACGACCGGCTTTACCGGCCTGAACGTCGAAATGCGCGCGCTTGACGCCGATATGGATGACGAGCCGATCGTGGTGGTGACGGGCGGCATGGGTGAATTCGCTTTCAGCCGCATCCTGCCGGGCTCGTATGAGGTGACTATCCGGATCCCGCAGGACTACCTCTGCCAGGAGGCGATTGACGGCAGGATCGTGAAGACGGTCGAGCTGGGCGCGGGGGATGTGTATTCCTTCGGCGTGATCGAGATGGAAAAGGCTGTGGCAATCTGCGGCGCGGTGCGCCTGGATGAGGATGGAGACGGCGTCATCGCAGAGGGGGCCGAGATGCTCTCCGGCGTGCGTGTGGCGCTGCTCAAGGCGAGTGCTGGCCACACCGAAACCATCGCTGAGACGGTGACAGACGAAAACGGCGCTTACGCGTTTGAGGCGCTGCCGGCAGGCGAATACAGCGTGCTCTTTGAGCTGGGTGGCGACTGGGCATTTACGCGCAGCGGCGGGGATTCGCAGGTGTACGGCGCGGTCTCGCAGAGCGGCACGACGCGCACAATCGTGCTGAACCCGGGTGAAACCGCATCGGCGATCGATGCGGGCGTGACAATTCCGGCAAAGCTGGCGGTGACAGTGTTCTGCGATACGCAGTACGACGGCCAGAAGGGCGTGTACGAGGAGATGCTCTCCGGCGCGACGATTTCTCTGATCCGCCTGGAAAACGGCGGGGATGCGGAGAAGATCTCGTATACGACGGATGTGTCGGGCAAGGCGATGTTTGACGGCGTGAGCCCGGGCGAGTATGTGATCGCCTATCAGCTGCCGGGCCAGTGGCGCGCGACCAAGCAGATCGACGCGGGAAGCACGAACAATCCGGTGAGCTGCGTGCCCCAGAGCGTGAGCTCCAGCGGACGCAGCCTGCCGTTTACGCTGTCCATGGGCGACGAAGAAAAACGCTATATCGGCGCAATGCTCTCCGGATCGATCTCCGGCATGGTCTTCTATGACGACGATGCGGATGCGAACCGAGACGAGGGCGAAGCGGCCTGCACGGATGTGCTCGTTCAGCTGGTTGGCCAGGACGGCGGTCTTGCGGCGGAAACGTACCCGAATGAGGACGGAAGCTACCTGTTTGAAGGACTCGCACCCGGGCGCTACACGGTTCGCTTCACAGCGCAGGAGGGCTGCGGCTTCTCCGGCACGGAGCGCACGGTGACGCGCGGCGGCGTGCAGCAGAGCGACACGAACGTGTCCGGCACGCGCACGATTTCCGTGGTCAGCGGACAGGCGACGTCCACGGCTAACGCAGGCGTGGTGCGCCTGAGCAGCCTGAGCGGCCTGGTCTGGGAGGACCGGAACGGCGACAGGCTGCCGGGCGAGGACGAGACGCCGATGAGCGGTGTGAGCGTGCACCTGATGGACGGCGCGGGCAGAAACATCCTGCAGAGCACCGAGACGGACGCGGCGGGCACTTTTGCCTTTGAGCGCCTCAAGCCGGGCACCTATAAGCTGCGTGTGGACGCGATGGACGGGTATGTCTTCTCCGGCGCGCAGGAGGGCGGTGCGCTGTCGCTTGAAACCGAGAGGGACGGCCGCGGCTACTCACAGGCATTCACGCTGCTGGGCGGCGTTCAGGTGCAGAACATCGGTTACGGCCTGCTGACGCAGGGCGCGATCAGCGGCATGGTCTGGGAAGACAGCAACTTTGACGGCGTGATGGGCGAATCTGAAAGCGGCCTGCGCGGCGCAAAGGTGACGCTGATCGATGAAAACGGAAGCGAGGTTGCCAGCAGGCAGACCATCCGCAGCGGCGAATTCACGTTTGACCAGCTGATGCCGGGTGCATATGGCCTCCGCGTGACGCTCCCTGACGGCTATCAGTATACGGCTGAGGGCGTTGAATCCATGGCCCTGCGCACCGGCACGTCGGATGCGGAGATCGTGCTGGGCGAGCTCGCGATGGGAGGCACGATCACGGATGTGCGCATCGGCGCGCTGAAGACTGCGTCGCTGGGCGGCATTGTGTGGTATGACCGGAATGACGACGGAAAACGCACCAGTGATGAAACGGGCATGGCCAACGTGCAGGCGACGCTCACGATGACGAGCGGCGCTGATGCGGGCCGTGTGCTTGAAACCGTTACGGATGAAACGGGCGCATATCGATTTGAGGCCGTGACGCCGGGCGATGCGGTGCTGACCTTTACGCTGGAAGACGGCTATGCGTTTGCCAGACAGACGGTTGGAACCCGCAGCGTGAGCAGCGTGCCGATGGAAAATGCGAGCATCGCTTCAACGGAGAGCCTGACCATTGCTGCGGGCGACAGCCGCACGGACATCGACGTCGGCGTGGTCGGCGTGGGTACGGTCAGCGGCGTTGTCTGGGAGGACAGCGCTTACGACGGAAAGATGAATCCCGACGAATGCGGCGTGAGCGGCGCGCTGGTGGAGCTGGTAAGCGCCGCCACCGGTGAGACGGCGAATGCTGCCGAGACGGATGAAAACGGCAGATATGAGATTGACTTTGTGCGCAAGGGCGAGTATGCGCTGCACGTGACCCTGCCAGACGGACGAATCTTTACACGCAGCGGCGAAAGCATGATCGACGATGTGGATGGCGATACGGCGCAGACCGGTACGTTCACGCTGGCGATGGGCGAGAGCCTTGACGACCTCCGTGTGGGCACGATCCTTCCGGCGTGCGTCGCCGGCCGCGTAATCATCGACCAAAATGGCGACGGCGCGTGCGGCGAGGATGAGCCGGGCCCGGAGGGCGCTGTGGTGACGGCCATGCAGGGCGGCACTGTTGTAGCAACGGCATACGCGGACAAGTCGGGCGCGTTTAGCTTTGATATGCTGCGTCCGGGCACCTATCGCCTGCGCTATGTGCTTGGAGAGGACGCGTTCTTCGCCATCGGCGCGCCGCTGAACATGACGGATCTGGATGCGATGGAAGGCGAGACGGGCGAAGTGACGCTGGCGATGGGCGAGTTTGCCCAGGCCAGCGCGGTGCCTGTTGTGCTGGCGGGCCGGATTGCCGGACGTGCGTTTGAAGACGCCAACGTGAACGGCGCGATGGATGTGGACGAAGCGGCGATGACCGGCGTGAAGGCCGAGCTGCTCGATGCAGATGGCGCGGTGCTCGCCGAAACCCATGTGGACAATGATGGCAGCTACGCATTTGAACGGCTGCGTGAGGGCGTGTACAGTGTACGCTTTACGCTGGGCAGCACGATGCTCTTCACCGATTTCACAGGCCGCGAGGGTGACTCCTGCGTGCCGGTGGTTGACGGAAATGTGGGGGCAACGCATGCATTTGCGCTGGCGATGGGCGAGAAGAAAGATGACCTGAACGTGGGCGGCATTCTGCCGGGCAGGATCGGCGACACGGTCTGGCATGACCAGAACGGCAACGGTCTCCAGGATTACAAGGAGCCGCTGATTCCGGGCGTGCAGCTGACCCTCCTGATGGTAAACGCAGATGGCACGATGACGGAGATTGCCGCGACGCAAAGCGATCAGTATGGCTATTTTGCCTTTGATGCGCTGCGTCCGAGCACCTATGTGCTGCGGCTGGATGCGCGCGAGGGCGATACGCTGACCTCCTGCTTCGGTGCGCCGCTGGGCGAAATCGACAGCGACCTTGACCCGGATACGGGCATGAGCGCGCCGATTGCGCTTCATTCCGGCCAGACGCTGCTCAATATCGATGTGGGCCTGACGGATTACGCCAGATAAGAGAAGAATACGGAAACAGCCCCATACAGACCGATGGTCTGTATGGGGCTTTCTGCATATCCACATTTTTTATGAACTGTATTGACAGAAACTGGAAAGCGCGCTATACTCTAACTGTACTACACGTACTAATATAGATAAAACAGAAAGGAGGACTGTGGATGTTCCTTGTGAATCCAAAGAGCAAGCAGCCGATCTATGAACAGCTGGTTGAGCAGCTTCGCAAGCAGCTGTTTCTGGGCGTTGTTCAGGCCGGACAGGCACTGCCCTCTGTACGGCAGCTGGCGACCGAGCTGGGCATCAACCCCAATACCATTCAGAAGGCGTATCGCCGCATGGAAGCAGAAGGGATGATCATTTCAGTACCGGGAAAAGGAAGCTTTATCAGCGATGATCTGGCTGACATGCTAAAGAAGCAGCGCGACGAGCAGATGGAGAAAACCAGAATGCAAATCAGAACTTGCCGCGATATGGGTTTGGATAAGCAATTGATTCAGAAGCTCACAGACGAGATTTACGGGGAGGGAAACCCATGCTGATTGTGAAGGAACTCAGCAAGCGCTTCGGGACGAAGCAGGCGATTGCCGAGCTGTCTCTTGACTTGGAGGAAGGGCATATCTTCGGTATGTTGGGCACAAACGGAGCGGGAAAGAGCACGCTGCTGCGCGTGATGAGCGGCATTCTGCGCGCCGATCGGGGAAGCGTATGCCTCGACGAGGCGTACGTCTATGAAAACCCTGCGGCCAAGCGCAAAATCTGCTATCTGAGCGATGAGCCAGCCTTCCTGGGAAGCGCCAGCCTGGCTGAAATGGGGCGGATGCAGGCGGCATACTATCCCGAATACAGCGAGAGCAAGCTCAAGGCGCTCTGCGAAAGGTTCGCGCTGCCGATGAATGAACGGATTGCCGGCTTTTCCAAGGGCACGCAGAAGCGTGCACAGATTTGCCTTGGCCTTGCGCTGAATCCGCGCGTGCTGCTCTGCGATGAAACCTTTGACGGACTGGATCCGGTGATGCGCGACAGCTTCAAGCGCGTGCTCAGCGAGGAAACCGTGGACAGAGGTCTGATCACAGTGTTGGCCGGACATAACCAGCAGGAGATGGAGGACATCTGCGACAGCGTTGGCTTCCTGCATGAGGGCAGGCTGGTTTGCAGCGGCGATCTGGATGCGCTGTTGGGAGACGTCCACCGTGTGCAGCTGATTCCGACCGAGGAAACCACGGACGAAGCCGTTGCGGCCCTTAAGCCCCTGCGCATGCAGAAGCAGGGCAGGCTTTTCATGATGACATTCAGAGGAAATCGGGAGCAGCTTGAACAGAAGCTCTCTGCGCTCCATCCGCTGTTCATGGAATTCCTGCCGCTCTCCCTGGAGGAAGTGTTTATCCTGGAAATGGAGGATCGTGGATATGCGCAGCACTAAAGGCAATGCCACCCGTTTTCTGCTGAAACGAAACCTGTTTATCGGCGTGATCGTCTTCCTGGTCGCGTTCTACATGATGCCCTTCTGGGGTCTGTCTCATGTGCCGCAGGCCGGTCAGCTGGCGAAGCAGCCGTATGCGGAGGAAATGGCGGCCGATATCACAAAGACGGTATCTGTTCAGGTGATGACCAGTCCGCTGAACCTGGAGATGATGGTGATCCTTTACGGCGCGCTGGGCTTTATGACGGCCATGATGCTCATGGGGCACCTGTTCAGCCGCAGGCAGAGCATGCTGTATGCCGCATTGCCGGACAGGCGCGAGACGGATTTCCTGCGCCGCTGTATCGGCTATGTGATGCTGTGCCTTGCACCGATCGTGATCAATTTCCTGCTGTACCTGCTGGTGGTGGCGGCAAACGGCATGATAGGCTATGTGGCGTGGGACAAGCTGCTGCTCAAGTTCGGCAGGCTGCTGCTGATCAATTTCTACGGCTTTGCAGTGGGCATGCTGTGCAGCGTGCTGACGGGCACCTGGTGGGCGGCGATTCTGGCCGGAGCTGTGCTGATCGTGGGTGCGGAGGGTCTGGCTGTGATGTGGCACAGCATTGCGGGGCAGTATCTGCACACGCTGGTGCAGTCAACCCTGACGGATAGGCTGGCTCTCCTATCGCCGGCGTATGCGCTGTACAAGGGCTTCTACCGCCCGGCGGATTACAGCGTATTGCCCGGCGTCGCCGCCGCATTAATAGCGCTGGCACTCAGCATTCTGCTTTACCGTGTCCGCAAAACGGAGCGGGCCGAGCGGACGCTGGCATTTGAGCAGCTTCAGCCGGTGCTCGGCGTGGTGCTTTCGCTGATGGGCGGCACGTTCCTGGGCATGGCCTTCATGCTGTCCTTCACAACGGAAATCAGCCTGATCGTGGGGATGATACTGGGCGCGGCGCTGACCTTCTGGGTCTGCCAGATCGTGTTTGCTCAGCGCCTGTGCGGTATCCTCCGGCAGTGGGCATTGCCGGCGGCGTCTGCTGCGGTACTCGTGCTGGGCTGGGCGGTGCTGTATACCGATGCGCTGGGCTATGACCGATTCCTGCCGGAGCGCGGGAAGCTGACCGCTATTTCCTATGCTCCGACGGGATATGAAACGGGGGAGCGCATTACACTGACCAGCGAAGAAGCCCTGGATGCCGCGTACGCCTGGTGCACGCTGATGCGCGACGAGGTGAACAGCTATGATCGTGCGGTGGATGCCAGCAGCCTATACAGCGGCAGCGACGTGGTGGTGACCTATCAGTTGGGCGACAGCAAGGTGTACCGACACTATCCCAACAACGCGATCAGGACGCAGGCACAGGACAGCCTGAAGCGCATGATCGAAAGCGAAGATTACAAGCAGAGCCTGATTGCACGGTATCATCTGGAGTCCAAGGACATCTCGACGCTGTATTGCTACAATCAGAATGAGGCGATGCAGGAGGATGCGTTCTATGAGCAATTCGGCGCTTCAGCTTTGAACAGGGGCTTGTCCCGCCAAGAAGACGGCATGCTGATGGACCTGCTGCTTGAGGCGCTGGAGGCAGACATTCTGAACCGAACGTTTGAGGAGAAGCAGCAGACAGCGCTGCTGAGCCTGGAGTTCAACATCGACCTCCCGGATGGCGGCATGCAGTATCTGGAGATGAAGGTTTATCCAGGTGACACTAACGTTCTGCGAGCCATCTACGGCGAGAAGATGGAGGAAGTCGTTCGCTATGCATCCGGCGGATACGCGGACAGCGAGGACATCGTCGTGCTGAAGGTGGATTATACAGTAACGACGGGAGAGAGCCGCAGATCGCTTGCTGAGCTGCGGGAGAAGGTCAAGTCGGTTGAGCTTGCCGAAACGCCGGAGGAAGCCAAGGCATGGATTCTTGAGTCGCAGGGTGCTACCGCGAACCGATATTATTACATGCCCTGCCAAGAGGACGAGATGCTCTCAAGACTGCACATCTACCGGCTGAGCACAGTGGAGAAGTATGCGAATGCGTATGGCTACAAGGTGCCGGAGGACAAAACGCAGCTCTATGATGAGCCAATGATCCCGACAATGATGACGCTGGATTACGTCGGCGAGAACTGACGAAAGCCATCGAAAGATGACAAGAATCCCCATACAGACCGTCGGTCTGTATGGGGATTTGCTTGTATTAAAGCTTTACCTGTCCAGCGACAGCCGCAGCGGCGTCCGCCATCAGCGGGTTATCGACGGTTTCGATCAGGCCAGCGTCGCACAGGGCGGCGGCGGTGGGATCAAACGGCAGCTGAGCGAGCACAGGCAAGCCGAGCTGCGCAGCTTCCTCGGCGATGCGGGACTTGCCGAAGAGCTCGATCCTCTTGCCGCAGTCCGGGCAAAGGGCGTAGGCCATGTTCTCCACCAGGCCCAGCACCGGGATGTTCATCATGCCGGCCATGTTGACGGCCTTACGTACGATCATGCCGACCAGGTCCTGCGGGGTGGAGACGACCACCACGCCGTCCAGCGGAATGCTCTGGAAGACGGTCAGCGGCACGTCACCCGTTCCCGGGGGCATGTCGATGACCATGACATCCAACTCGCCCCAGAAGACTTCCTCCCAGAACTGCTTGACCGCGCCGGCAATGACCGGACCGCGCCAGATGACGGGGGAGTCGTCATTCTCAAGCAGCAGGTTGATGCTCATGACCTTGATGCCGGTATCGGTTTCGGCGGGGTAAATGTACTCGCCGTCGCCCATGGCCTTCTCCGTGATGCCGAACATCTTGGGGATGGACGGGCCGGTGATGTCGGCGTCCAGCACGCCGACGCGGTAGCCCATGCGCGAGAGCATGACGGCCAGCTCGCCGGAGACCAGCGACTTGCCGACGCCGCCCTTGCCGCTGACGACGCCGATGACCTTGCGCACCTTCGGCTGGGGCTTCGGCGTTTCCTCGGCGGGCGCCGCGTTCTTGTTATGGCTGCATCCGGCGCAGGCGGGCTTGGTGCCGCATTCGCTGGGCGCGCAGCCCTGGTTGAGTTCCTCAGACACGGAAATTACTCCTTTCGATCGGGCGGAAACTCTGCTATAATATAGTGGAAGTGGGTTTGCCCGAGAGTTACCTTCATATGATATCACGATTTGTCAAAAAAGCAAGGGTGCATGAACGATGAAAAGAAGAATGATTACGCGGCGGCTTGCGCGCGCGTGCGCGCTGACCGTACTGCTTATGTGTATCACCGCCCCGGCGCTGGCTTACGACGGCGCGGCTGCGCAGCAATGGATGGAGCAGTTTGCTCAGGCGCTCGGCGCGTTTGCTCCGATGAACGACGCGGCGCAGACGAGTGATCCGGCGCGGGCCGGGCAATACCTGATCGAGTACGAATTCGGCACGGTGCTCGCAAGCGTGCCGAAGACGCCCCTGGCGCAGGAGATTCTGGAAATCGACGTGCGAACAAGCCGGGTGACGGACTGCCGCGGCGCGCGCGTGGGCATGGAGCTGGCGGCCGCGCTGGATGGCGAAACGATCGCCGCTGCGGATTCGACGCTGGTTGTGCTGCATACGCAGGAAGAAAAGCAAAGCTGGAGCTGGGCGTACGTCGGTCCGGACGGCGTGTATGGCGTGGAGTACATCGCCTACGCCGACAGCGGAAGCGGCATGACGGAGTATACGCTGACGTACGTGATCGAAAGCGGCGTGATTGCGGCGATCCGCATGAAGGCAGCGGAAGCGACGGCTGCACAGGCGCAGGACGGCCTGAAGACGGCGCAGGAAATCATGGACAAGGGCGTACGGATCGCAATGAAGAACAATCAGCCGGTTTTTGCACAGAACGACTTGCAGGTGCAGGGCGGAGCTGCGCTCGGCGTGCCGGTTGCGGATCTGATTGCTCATATGGGGGAACCACAGGAGGTGCAGACGCTGCCGAATACCCAGGGGCGTATGCTGCTGTACGACGGCGCGGCGGTTCGCCTTGCGTTTCACGAGGAGACCGGCGAAGAGCGGGTTCGCGGCGTGAGCGTCAACAGTATGGCGATCGAAGGCCCACGCAGACTGACGGTCGGTATGCCGGTGCAGACGGCGGCCGGTCTGTTTGCCTGCGATACGGACGTGACTGCGCGCGGCGGCACGCTGTATCTGGAAGGCGAGGCGGAAGGGGAAGCGCCCTACGGGAAAGCGATTGTCTCGGGGACGGAGCTGCTGCTGCGCTATGCCTGCGTGACGGACAAAGGCGAGACTGCGCTGCTTGAGGCAGGCATTGCGGACGGCAAGGTTGCATACTGGTCGCTGTCCTATGCCGGCGATACGCAGGGGGGAATGTGATATGCAGCAGAGCGAAGAACGGTTTGTGCTGCGCAACGCACGCCATCTGGCCGCAGATTATATGATGCGCTCCATTCGTGAGGGCGACGTGGTCGTGGACGCGACGATGGGCAATGGAAAGGATACGCTGTTTCTGTGCGGACTGGTTGGCGAGAGCGGCCATGTGTACGCATTTGACGTGCAGCAGGAGGCTGTGGAGCGGACAAGGGAGCGCGTCGCGGAGGCCGGCTATGCCGCACGCACGACGCTGCTGCTCGCCGGTCATGAGACGATGGCGCAGCATGTCAGGGGGCCGGTGCAGGCGATCATGTTCAATCTGGGCTGGCTGCCGGGCGCTGAGCATGCCGTGACCACGAAGACGGACACCACGCTTGCGGCTGTTCGCGCGGCGGCGGAGCTGATTGCACCGGGCGGCATCGTGACGGTGTGCGTTTATCCCGGCCATGAGGAGGGCGAAAGAGAGCTTAAGGCGCTCAGGGCGTTTGCTGCTGCGCTTGACGTGCGAAGGTTCAACGTGCTCCACCACTGCTTTGTCAACGCGTCCTCCCAGACACCGCAGATGATTCTCATCCAGAAAAACAAATCCTGACAAAACTTTTTGTTAAGATTTTCACTTTTTTACGTTTTTTGAAAAAAGAGGCAGGAATAGGGAGAATTCTGTTGAATCAAGGAAACGGGAAAAAATGTATCTGACTTCTGGGGCATCGCCCGAGGAGCTGGACCCATATGATTACGGAGGCGATAGTTGAATGAGCACCCTTCAGGATCTCAATCAGGTGCTCTCGCGCAAGCAGGACATTCTTGAGAATGCCGCTGGCGTCGAGAAGATCAAGAAGAGCGGCAAGCTCACCGCGCGTGAACGCGTGGTTTTGCTGCTGGATGACGGAAGCTTCATGGAGCAGGCGCTGCTGCTGAGCGACGCCGGCGTCGTGACGGGCTCCGGCACGGTTGATGGCCGCCCGGTGTATGTGGTCGCGCAGGATTTTGCCGTGATGGACGGCGCTGTCGGCGCGAAGCAGGCCAAGAAGATCGTCAAGGTTCTCGAACTGGCCCGCAAGACCGGTACCCCGGTCGTCCTCATGTGCGACAGCAATGGCGCGCGCGTGGGCGAGGGCGCTGCTGCGCTTGAGGCGTACACCGACATCTTTGCGCACATGGCGCGCCTGTCCGGCGTGGTGCCGATGATCACGATGGTTCTCGGTCCGTGCGTCGGCGCGGCTGCGATGATGGCGGAGCTGTCCGACCTGGTGATCGTGGCCAAGGAAGGCGCGCTGCTGTGCGCCGGCCCGCAGGTCATCTCTGCGACCATGGGCAAGGATGTCAAGAAGGCGACGGAGCTGGGCGGTGCGAAGATCGCTGTGGAGAACGGCGTGGCGCATTTCGCCTGCGAGACCGAGGAGGAAGCTTTGGCGACGGCCAAGAAGCTGCTCGGCGTGCTCCCGGCCAACAACCTTGAGGACGCTCCCTTCTCCGTTGAGGAGGATATGAACCGTGCGCTCGACGGCCTGAGCGCGGGTGCGGACGGCATGGATGTCATCAATGCGATGGCTGACGCCGGTTCTGTGATCGAGGCCGGCAAGGGCTACACCGGCGCCGCGACTGCCTTCGGCAAGCTGGCCGGCCGCACCGTGGCGTTTGTCTACACCGGCAAGGGAGACATCTGCGACAAGCGCATGGAGAAGATCGCCCGCTTCGTCCGCTTTGCGGATTGCTACAACATTCCGGTCGTGTCGCTGATTGACTCCACCGGCTTTGAGATCTTCAAGACTGCCGACCGCCAGATGAACGTCGTCAAGGCTGCTGCCAAGCTGGTCTACGCGTACAGCGAGGCGACCACTGTGAAGGTCTGTGTGGTGATTGGCAACGCCATCGGCGCATCTTACGTCGCCATGGGCGGCAGCGCGAACTCCGACGCGACCTTTGCCTGGCCGGGCGCCTGCATCAGCCCGCTGACCGGCGAAGCTGCGATCGCGATCTGGGGCAAGGACGACATCAACAACAGCAAGGGCGATGCGGTTGCCGCGCGCAAGGAGCTGGCTGCCAAGTACGAGGCTGAGGTTGCCGACGGCGTGAATGCCGCTGTCGAAGGTCTGGTCGACGACGTCATCGATCCGGCCGACACCCGCAAGATGGTGATCGCCGCGCTGGAGCTGATGAGCAGCAAGCGCGATTCCAACCCGCCCAAGAAGCACGGCAATCTGCCGCTGTAATCAGGGGAGGAGAAAGACATGTTTTCGATTCTGACTTATGGCCTGTCCGTCGCTCTCGTCGGCATGGCGACCGTTTTCTGTGGCCTGATCATTCTGATCGGCTTCATCAAGGGCATGGAAAAGGTGCTGCCGAAGATCTCGGCGAAAGGCGCTGAAAAAAAAACGGCAGCCGCGCCTAAGAGCGCTGCGCCGTCCATCGTAATTGAGACCGCCAACGTCGGTGACGATGCGATTGTTGCTGCGATCTCTGCTGCGATTGCGACCATCCTCGAAGAGGAAGCAAAGGCGGATCCGGCGAAGGGCAAGAATACCTTCGTCGTTCGCTCCATTCGCCGCATGGGCACCCCGGCATGGAACCGCGCCGGCCGCGAGGAGCAGGTTTACTCCCGCCTTTGATTGATTCCGAAAGCCGAAACTTCATTATTAAGCAAACTACAAGATCATTGAGGAGGATATCCATTATGCGTAATTTCGTCATCACCGTGAACGGTGCTCAGTATCAGGTCGCTGTTGAAGAAGTCGCCGCTGGCGCTGCCCCGGTTGTTGCCGCTCCGGCTCCGGTTGCCGCTCCGGCTCCTGTCGCCGCTCCTGCCCCGGCTCCGGCTGCTGCTCCGGCCCCGGCTGCTCCCGCCCCGAAGGCTGCTGCTCCGGTTGCCGGCGGCCAGAAGGTCAACGCTCCGATGCCGGGCAACATCCTGGATGTGAAGGTTGCCGCCGGCCAGACCGTGAAGCAGGGCGACTGCCTGGTCATCCTGGAGGCCATGAAGATGGAGAACGAGATCCCGGCGCCGTGCGCTGGCAAGGTCGCTCAGGTTGTCGTTGCGAAGGGCGCGACCGTCAATACCGGCGATGTGCTGGTCGTGATCGAGTAATCAACCGGCTGAAGCAAAGGGGTTATACACTGTGAAAAAGATTCTGAGTGTCTTCGCGCTCGTGCTGTGCTGCATGCTCGTCGTGCTGCCGGCCTGCGCGGAGGATAATGCAGCCGCTGAGCCGGCCGCTGAAGCCGCCGAAACCCGCGCGTATGCCACGCTGGTCTCCGACGCCAATGAACTGATCCCGGTTTACGTCGATGAAGAAGCGGAGGGCGCGATCGGCTCTCTTGAGCAGGCAATCAGCGATTTCACCATCGGCGATACCGTTGGCGGCATCGTCAAGGGCTCCGGCTTCTATTCGCTGTTCACCGGCTACTGGAAGAACGGCGTCATGATTCTGATCTCCTTCGTGCTGCTGTATCTGGCCATCGTCAAGCAGTTCGAGCCGCTGCTGCTCATGCCCATCGCGTTCGGCATGCTGCTGACCAACCTGCCGCTGGCGGGCATCATGGATGAGCCGATCTACGAGATCATCTCCAACCCGACCTACCACGGCAAGGCCGGCGTACCGATCTACAACGGCGAGGTGCTGGTGGGCTATCAGTACGTCAAGCAGAACGGCGGTCTGCTGTACTACCTGTACCAGGGCGTCAAGCTGGGCATCTTCCCGCCGCTCATCTTCATGGGCGTCGGCGCGATGACTGACTTCGCTCCGCTGATCGCCAACCCGATCTCCCTGCTGCTGGGCGCTGCCGCGCAGCTGGGCATCTTCGCTGCGTTCCTGGTTGCTCTGCTGCTGGGCTTCTCCCCGGCCGAGGCGGGCGCCATCGGTATCATCGGCGGCGCGGACGGCCCGACCGCCATTTACGTCACCACCAAGCTCGCTCCGGGCCTGCTGGGACCGATTGCCATTGCAGCGTATTCCTACATGGCCCTCGTTCCGGTCATTCAGCCGCCGATCATGAAGGCGCTGACTAAGCCGGAGGACCGCAAGATCGTCATGGGCCAGCTGCGCCCGGTCACCAAGACCGAGAAGATCATCTTCCCGATTGCGGTTACCACGATCGTCTCCCTGATGCTCCCGAGCGCTGCGCCGCTGATCGGCTCCCTGATGCTGGGCAACCTGTTCAAGGAGTCTGGCGTGGCGGATCGTCTGGCGAAGACCGCGCAGAACGAGCTGATGAACATCGTCACCATCTTCCTGGGCTTCACCGTCGGCGCGACCGCGAAGGCGGATACCTTCCTGCAGGTTGAGACCATCAAGATCATCGTGCTGGGCGTCGCTGCCTTTGGCGGCGGCACTGCGGGCGGCGTCCTGCTGGGCAACCTGCTGTGCAAGCTGACCGGCGGCAAGATCAACCCGCTGATCGGCTCTGCCGGCGTCTCCGCCGTCCCGATGGCGGCCCGCGTCTCCCAGAAGGTCGGCCAGCAGGAGAACCCGGCCAACTTCCTGCTCATGCATGCCATGGGCCCGAACGTCGCCGGCGTTATCGGTTCCGCTGTTGCGGCTGGCGTGTTCATCTCCATGTTCGGCTAAGACAATGCTTTGCGCTCACCCCGTCGGTCTGACCGGCGGGGGAGCGATCCCGCCAAAGCGGCGGAGTAAAAAAGGAGGAAATGAGACATGGGCAAGGTGCTTATCACCGATACCATTTTGCGCGACGCGCATCAGTCCCAGGCTGCGACCCGTATGCGTCTGGACGAAATGCTGCCGGTCGCTGACAAGCTCGACAAGATCGGATACTACTCTCTGGAGTGCTGGGGCGGCGCGACGTTTGACAGCTGCCTGCGCTTCCTGAATGAGGATCCGTGGGAGCGTCTGCGTGCGCTCAAGAAGGCGATGCCCAACACGAAGCTGCAGATGCTCTTCCGCGGCCAGAACATTCTGGGCTACAAGCACTATGCGGACGACGTGGTGGATGCGTTCGTCAAGAAGGCGATCGAGAACGGCATTGACATCATCCGTATCTTTGACGCCCTGAACGACATGCGCAACCTCGAGCAGGCGGTCAAGTCCACCAAGAAGTACGGCGGCATCTGTGAAATTGCCATCAGCTACACCATCAGCCCGGTGCACACCGAGGAGTACTTCGTGAAGCTGGCCAAGGAGATCGAGCAGATGGGCGCGGACTCCATCTGCATCAAGGATATGGCGAACCTGCTGCTTCCGTACGACGCGTACAGCCTCGTCAAGAAGCTGAAGGCCAACACCAAGCTCCCGATCCATCTGCACACCCACAATACTGCCGGCACCGGCGCGATGACCATCCTCAAGGCCATCGAGGCGGGCTGCGACATCGTGGATACCGCGCTCTCCCCGCTGGCTGAGGGCACCGCTCAGCCGTCTACCGAGTCTCTCTGTGCGACCCTGAAGGGCACCGAGTATGATCCGGGTCTGGATATGGAACTGATGAGCGAGTGCGCTGTGCACTTCCGCAAGGTTGCTGACCGCCTGAGCAAGGACGGCTGGCGTGACACCGCGAAGGTGCTGAGCGTTGACGCCAACACCCTGAAGTATCAGGTGCCGGGCGGCATGCTCTCCAACATGATCGGCCAGCTCAAGCAGTTCAACGCTATGGATAAGTACTATGACGTTCTGGCTGAGATCCCGCGCGTCCGCAAGGACTTCGGTTATCCGCCGCTGGTCACGCCGACCTCTCAGATCGTTGGTACCCAGGCGGTTATGAACGTGCTGTTTGGCCGCTACAAGACCTTCCCGAACGAGTCCAAGGGTCTGCTGCGCGGCGAATACGGCCGTCTGCCGGCTGAGGTGAACGAGGAAGTCCGCAAGATGGCGATTGGCAATGACGAGGTTATCACCTGCCGTCCGGCCGACCGCCTCAAGCCTGAGATGGATAAGTACCGCGAGGAGATCCGTGAGTACTACACCCAGGAGGAGGACGTCCTGTCCTACGCGCTGTTCCCGAAGGTTGCGCCGAAGTTCTTCCAGTATCGTCAGGCGCAGCAGCTGAAGATCGACAACACGATGCTCAATGCTGAGAACAAGACGATGCCGGTCTAATCCGTAATCAGGGAGCTGCCTTCGGGCAGCTCCTTTTTAGGTAAGGAGGAAAACGGTGATTCTTTGCATTGCAAACGCTCCATGCAAGGCTTGAGCAGACACACTGCATGGAGGTAATCCCCGTCTGCAAAGGCTTTGCACTTCATAAAAACATGGATTAATACTCTTTTCTGATAGAAACGAGCAATAAACGCGAAGCGAAGAAGGGAGTCTGAGGGATGAAATCCCTCAGGCAGGTTTGGGCGGCAGCCCAACGTATCCCCACGTGGCGAAGCCATTCGGTCAAAGCAGTCAGGGAGCGAAGCGTTACCTGACGGGGCTTAGCACTTGGCTGTTTCTATTTGAAAACAGTATAAGGAGCAAAGCCAAATGAAGTACTCTGAAAACCTGAAAGCCCTTCGGAGCTTTCTGATTCTTCTTGCCACGCAAAGCTTTTCTGCGCTTGGCAGTTCCATGACCAGCTTCGCACTGGTGATCTGGTCGTATCAGCAGCAAGGTTCTGCGCTCAGGACAGCGCTGCTGACCGTGTGTTCTTACGCACCCTATGTGATAGTGAGCATTTTCGCGGGCGCAATTAGCGACAGGTGGAACAAGAAAACCATCATGCTTGTCTGCGATACGTTTGCGGCGATGTGCACGCTGGCAACAGCTGTCCTTCTGCACATGGGCAGGCTGGAAATCTGGCATCTGTATTCGCTCAATGCGCTGAACGGACTGATGAATACCTTCCAGCAGCCGGCGACAGATGTGACCATCACGCTGATTACGCCGAAGGCGCATTATCAATTGGCCAGCGGCCTGCGTTCTCTGGCCAATTCCCTGTGCAGCATATTGGCGCCTGCGCTGACTACGGCGATGCTCACGCTTGCCGGTATACAAACCGTGATTCTGTTTGACCTGCTCACGTTCGCTGCTGCGTTTGTCTCCCTGCTTTTCTGGATCCGTATTCCGATGATGGAGAAGGATGAGGAAATGCGGGAGCCTATGCTGAACATGGCGAAAAGCGGGCTTCTCTATCTAAGGAAGAATCCTGGTATCCTTCATCTGATGCTGTTTCTTGCAGCGATCAATTTCACCGCCTCGGTGTACAATGCGGCATTTCCGGCGATGGTTTTGTCCCGCGAGGGCGGCGGACAGATTGCGCTGGGAGTTGTCAACAGCGTGGCCGGCGCGGCAATGATTGCGGGCAGCATACTGGCTGGCATCTGGCCTAAGCCGAAGAGCCGTGTACGGATGATCTGCAATACGCTGCTGCTCTCGATGAGCACGGAGAATTTCCTGCTCGCCTTTGGGAGAAGCCTGCCGGTGTGGTGTCTTGGCGCAGTGCTTGGGTGGATCGGCATCCCGCTGATGAATGCCAATCTTGATGTGGTCTTCCGGCAGTACATTCCTGTTGAGATGCAGGGAAGGGTCTATTCCGCGCGCAACACCTTGCAGTTCTTCACCATTCCTATCGGATATGTGGCTGGCGGCTATCTGGTTGACCGCGTGTTTGAGCCGTTGATGGCGTCGCAGGAGATGGAAAGCGGTTTGGTCATGCTTTTCGGTTCTGGAAAGGGCTGCGGTGCGGCGTGCCTGTTTGCCATCCTGTGGCTTGTGGGTTTGATGACCTGTCTGGTGTTCAGGCGCGATCGTCACATCTGTATGCTGGAAAAGGAATAATACTAATTCTTGTTAAAATGGCCTAATCCGCGCACCATCTTTTCCGCTCTGACTTTGCCTTGTTCCGTTCAACGTACCTCCAGTACGCCTCACTTCACTCGGCTTCGTCAGAGCGAAAAATCTGATGCACTCTATTAGGCATTTTAACTGCGAATTAGTATAAGAAAAAAGGACCGATGGTTGGAATGCAGGATTTCCAACTATCGGTCTTTTTTGCACAGTTGTTTATTCATCGCGAAGCGAAGAAGGAGTCCGGAGACGGATCCCCTCATTCCTCATCCGGCCACGGATAGTACAGTTCATTGTCGGGCAGGAGCTCGGCTGTGCCGTCGGTGACGCGCGTGATTTCACTGAGCAGATGCTCCGCATGCCGCACGCGCACCATCAGCGTACAGACGACGCTCGCGCCGAACTCGTTGTGCTCGACAATCACAGGCGCGGAACGCAGGAAGTATTCCAGCCGCTGCCAGGTGGAATAGTCAACCTCCACCATATAGCGCGCGCTTTTTTCCATCACGACGACGCCCGCTGCGTCAAGCGCCGTCTTACTGCCCTGCGCATAGGCGCGCACCAAGCCGCCTGCGCCCAGCAGAATCCCGCCGAAATAGCGCGTGACGACCACGGCACAGTTGACCACGCCGCGCGCCTTCATCACCTCGATGATCGGCATGCCGGCGGTGCCGCCGGGCTCGCCGTCGTCGCTGTAGCGCATGATGCCGGCGTTCAAGCCGATGATGTAGGCGTAGCAGTTGTGGGTCGCGTCCTTGTGCTTCTGGCGGATCCGGGCAAGGAAGGCGAGCGCTTCCTCCTCGGTCTGGCAGGGGCAGCCATAGCCGATGAAGCGGGACTTATTGATGATGAACTCTGCGGAATTCTCCGCCCGCAGGGTCTTATAAGAGAGCTGATCGGCCATGGCTGTTTGATTCCTTTGACAGATTTCGTGCTCGGTCAACCGGGCCGCGGAAAGCACAATCCTATGTCGGAAGGGCTCCCGGCGGCATGCCGGTTACTTGAGCGTGAACAGGTGGAACTTCTTCTTGCCGGAGCGCAGCATCAGACCGTCGCCTGCGAACATGTCCTCGGTGACCACCGCGTTCACGTCGGTGATCTTCTCGTCATTCACGGCCACGCCGCCGCCCTGAATCAGACGGCGCGCGGCGGAATTGGACGGTGCGATCTTGCTCATGGCCAATAGAGTGGTCACGCGAGCGTCCTTCGCGAGGTCCTCGCGCGTGAGCTCAGTCGTCGGAATGGAGCCGCCTATGCCTGCGCCGCCGAACAGCGCCGCAGCGGCCTCCTGCGCCTTGATGGCTTCCTCCTCGCCGTGCACCAGCTTGGTGACCTCATAGGCGAGGACTTTCTTGGCTTCGTTGATCTCGCTGCCCTCAAGCGCGCCCAGACGGCGAACCTCGTCCATCGGCAGGAAGGTCAGCAGGCCCAGGCACTTCTCAACGTCCTTGTCATCGATGTTGCGCCAGTACTGGTAGAAGTCGTACGGGGAGGTCTTCGCCGCGTCCAGCCACAGCGCGCCCTTCTCGGTCTTGCCCATCTTGCGGCCGTCATGCGTGAGCAGCAGCTGGAAGGTGCAGGCGTAGGCGCTGGTCTGCTCCTTGCGGCGGATGAGGTCCGCGCCGCCGAGCATGTTGCTCCACTGGTCG
>CAMFCQ010000029.1 GCA_945948915.1 uncultured Clostridia bacterium
TCGCGTTGGGCGGCATGTTCTCCGAGCGCAGCGGCATCATCAACATCGCGCTGGAAGGCATCATGGTCATCGGCGGTCTGATCGGCGTCATCGCCATTCAGCTCATGCCTGCCGGCTCGAGCGCGGCGGCGATCGTCATCTGCTCGATCCTCGCGGCGGCGGTTGCCGGCATGCTCTACGCGGCGCTGCTGGCGTTCGCCTCGATCAACCTGGGCGCGGATCAGACCATTGGCGGCACGGCGCTCAACATGCTGGCGACCGCGCTGGCTATGGTCATTGCCAAGGGCTTCAACGGCTCCGCGAGCGCGAAGCTGGATTACAGCAACCGTCCGTTCGTCTATGAGATCGGCCCGCTGACGGTGAACGTCTTCCTGTTCATCGGCATCGTGATCCTGATCCTCTCCTACATCGTGCTCTACAAGACGCGCCTGGGCCTGCGCCTTCGCGCGTGCGGTGAGCATCCGCAGGCGGCGGACAGCGTCGGCATCAACGTCTACAAGATGCGCTACATCGGCGTGCTGATCTCCGGCGCGTTGGGCGGCATCGGCGGCATGGCGTACATCATCCCGTCGGTGTCCAGCTGGAACTTCGAGGTCGGCGTGTCCGGCGCGGGCTTCCTGGCGCTGGCGGTCATGATCTTCGGCCAGTGGAAGCCGTTCCGCATCTGCTTCGCGGCCGTGTTCTTCGCGCTGTTCAAGTCCCTGGCGAACATCGCCAGCTCCATCCCGGCAATGGCGGCGCTCGGCTGGACGCAGAACATGTACAACATGATCCCGTTCATCGCCTCGATGATCATCCTCGCGTTCACCAGCAAGAAGTCCCGCGCCCCCAAGGCGGAGGGCATTCCCTACGACAAGGGAAGCAGATAACAGAAAAAGGAGGCCAGGCGTGATGCCGGGCCTCCTTTTCATGAAGAAGGAAGCGGGCTGCCGACGGCAGTCCGCTTTTTGATATGCGGTTTAGAATTCCTTGTTCTCATAGCGGCGGCACCAGGTGTACTTGGAGATCGCGCTGCGCTGCGCGGTGATGCCGCTGAGGATGGACTGGATGTAGCTGGGCAGGAACTCGTCGTACTTGACCTCCAGGATCTCCACCGGGTCGTCAAAGACCGGATAGGTGGGGATCTCCTTGTTGAACATGTCGCTGGAGAACAGGCCCGTGCGAAGCTGCTTGTCAAACGTCACGCGGACCTCCTCGGCGGGGTGGATGTACGCCTCGCGCACATAGTCCACGATGACCGCCGGACGGAGCAGGCGGGTCTTCATCTCGCGGTACACGTCATGCAGGAGCGGATGGCGCATGCGCTGCAGGCCCTCCGGATCGCCCGCGATGAGCTGATCGGCCAGCTCGCGGGGAATGGTGACGGACTGCTTGGAGATCAGATCGCCGTACTTGCTCTTGCATTCCAGCTTGATGATCCTGTCGGAGAAGTTGTAGATGCGGATGCGGTACTTCTTGCGGTTGCCTACGCCCGCGATTTTCTCTTCCAATGCGTCGTCGTTGATCGTATCGAAGTACAGCGAGCGGATGTGGTACTCGTTGTTCTCGTTGCCGTTGGGATCGAGCTGCATCACCGGGGTAAGCACGCCGCGCAGGACGCGCAGCTCGGCCGGGGTGATGAAATACTTGAGCTCATGCCGCAGCGGGATGTTGCGTGTGATCATAGGGGCGCTCCTTTTAAACGAATGTTCGCTTGCACGCTTCGGAGGGCCCTCTGCCCGAACGAAGCGGATTGGCCTCGACCTCAAAGCCTGATGGATGTCAGGGATTCGTCGGAAGCGGGGCCGGCAGCATGCCGGTTAGTTGCCCGCTTCGGACTGGCAGGCAATCAGCGTCGCGTTGTGCACGCCCTGGGTGTCCAGCAGCTTGTTGACGATGTCAAAGCGCTCACGCAGCTGCACCTCGACGGTCAGCTCCACGCCGCCCGGGGTCACGGTCTTGCTGCGCAGACGCTGCACCTTGATGCGGCGGATGAAGCTCATCACTTCCTCCTCGGCTTCGGCGTCATAGTGCGCCACGAGCAGGAAGGTGTTCGGGGAGCGCAGGCGGAAGAACGCCATGCCCAGCATCGCAATGGAGATGCCCGCAACGACGACCAGCGCGATGGTGTACAGCTCGGCGCCCAGCAGGATGCCCATGGTCAGGGACCAGAACATGTAGGCGGTGTCCAGCGGATCCTTGACCGCGGTACGGAAGCGGACGATGGACAGCGCGCCGACCATGCCCATGGACAGAGCGATGTTCGACTTGATGCACATGACGACCGGGGTGGTGATCATGCACAGCATGATGAGTGTGGTTGCAAAGGACGGGGAATAGAGAACACCGCGGAAGGCCTTGCGATAGACCAGGGCGATGATCAGACCGACCACGAAGCCCATGGCAAGCGCCAGCACCATCTTCATGGGCGTGAGGCTGGCCATCTGCTGGGAGAACCACTCGTTGACACTGGCGTCGTTGATAATCTTGTTCATGTTGTGAAACCTCCTGAAATGTAATGGATTTATTGATATTCATCAGGGATGACGGGGCAGGGGCCAAAGCGCGCGGTCATTTCCTCGTCGCTCAGGCCGAAATAGGACTGGATATCCAGCCAGATGAAGTGGGGGCGGCGGTTCATGACGCGGATGGCGCGCTCACAGCGGGTGACCCAGTAGTTGTAGGCGCCTTCTGCGTTCTTGGGCTGGTCAAAGCTCACCTGCGCGGGCATCTCAGCCGCCCAGCGCTGGTTGTGCATCTGCATCTCGGGCTTGATCTCCAGGATCATCTCGTTGAACAGGGAGACCATGTTTTCCGTCGTCAGCACCGAGTTGAACAGCTCGGCATAGCGATTCAGGAACTTCTCGCGGTACTGCGGCACCTCCACCAGCTTGCGCAGGAACAGGTTTGCCTTGATCTTCTGGCTGCCTGCGCCGTTTGGGTTCATGTAGTAGGTCACGCCGCCGGTCGCGTACTCCTTGCCCTTTTCCTTGTAGCTGGAGTTGAACAGGCCCCAGTCCAGATCGTAGAACAGGTAGCGCCACTTGCCGTCGCCGCTCTTGGTATTGCGGTAGTAGCGGATGTTGCCCGGGTCCGTGTTGCCGAAAAACGATTCGAAGATGAAGTAATCGAACATGTTGTCGATATCGAAATTTTCCTCGACCTCGGCCAGCAGCGCCGCGTCCGTTGTCAGGTCGCCGGCTTTGACCTTTTCGTACAGATCCACATAGCTTTTGCTGGAGCCCTGCACGATCTGAGAGGAGGAAAGGCCGCTCGACTCGAGCATGTCGATGTCGTCCGAATTGGCCCAGCCCTCGTGCTGGGCGGCCATCTTCACGCCGGCGCGCTCGCGCATGTTGTAGTGGCCCCAGTAATCGCCGTTGATGTAGACGATCACCGGCTTCCATGCCTGATTGGCCACGGTGGAGCCCGCCTGATCGACCAGCCGGGCCTGCAGGCCATCCAGCACGCGGGTGAACTTGCCGTCCTGTCCGCCGTTGCGCAGCACGAAGCTGGCGTAGGACTCGTAGGGCCGGTCGTCAAAGAGCGCGTAATCGAAGCTACCCTTGCCGTACTGGCCGTCCGCCTTGATGTACAGGCTCTTCTGCGGCATGTCCAGCGAGTACTGCCCCATGACGCGGAACGTCATGCCTTGGCTGATCTGCTGCGTGCCGGCGTTGTCGTAGTACTCCACCCAGCCGCCGAACCAGTTTTTCTGGCCGTAGGTCGCGTACTTGAACCACGGCGTGGGTTCGTTGATGTCCACGTTGGGGCCGTAGGCGAACATGCCCTTCTCCTCGTTCCACAGGTTGTCCGGGTCTGTCGTCAGGCAGATGACGGGCATCGTGTGATAGACGGAGATGAGGTACGTCTGGGAGACGATCTGCGAGGGCTCCACGCCGTCGCGGAACGCGCGGGCCCGCACAACGGTGTTGGAGCGGATCTCAATGGGACCGGTATACAGCTCGGAGGTCTCCGCCGGGTCGGTGCCGTCGAGCGTGTAGCGTACCTGCGAGTTTGTCGGCACGGAGATCGTCAGCGCGGTGTCGCCCTCGAGCGGCCGCTCGTACAAGCCGCCGGCGGTGTCGAACGCGGGCGGCTCCGCGAAGCCGGTGAAGCCGCTTCCGTTCTGCTCGCCCGGGGTGGGCGAGGCGTAGTAGAACAATCCTGCCTGGCCCAGCGTGCGGCCGTAGGAGATGTCGTCGTAGAGCTGAGGAACGACCACCTTGTCAAGAATCTCGCCCGAAGGGGTGGAGAGGCAGACGGTTTCGCCTGCCTTGGCGAGGTTGAAGTCCGTAAAATAATAAACGCCGTTCTTGGTCGTCTGTGTGGTGTCGCAGTAGATGACCAGGTAGCTGTTGTTTTCGAGCGTGATGTCAGGCAGCTGCCACTTGCGCGGCTTCTTGATGTTGTCGGACAGGCCGTAACCCTTGAGGTTGACGGCCTGTCCGCTCATGTTGTAGATCTCGATGTAATCGTATGGGTTCTTGACGTTGGGGCCGACAACGCTCTTGTTGCCGGACATGACTTCCGTGATGTACAGGCCGGAGGTGTTGGCCAGGCACAGGCTCGTGTCCATGGCCACCTCGCCCGCGCGCGTGTTGGGCAGGCCGGGCGTCGGCTGGGTGAAGCGCTTGAACCCGCTCACGCCCTCCTCATCTCGGCCCCATGAGGTGTCCGCCTCGAGCAGGTCGTAGGTGACCAGGTCGATCATGCGGCCCTGAATGTCCGAGAGGATGACGGTCTCGCCGTTGGAGCGCAGCTTGAAGCCGGCATGCGGCCAGCCGGTGCTGTCCGGCCCCTTGTCCTTGCCCGACGCGTAGACGACGTAGTAGCCGCCCGCCTCGATGACCGCGCCCTGCGGGAAGCGCCACTTGACCAGGGAATCCGGGCTGTCGCTGAGCGCATAGTTCGACAGGTCGATGGCCTTGTCTGAGGTGTTGTGCAGCTCAATCCAGTCGGGATAATCGCCGTCGCCATCCTTGAGCGTGGTGATGGAGGAAGCGCAGATCTCATTGATGACCAGCGCGCCGGACGTGAGAAGCGTGGAGGCGCGGAACTCTGCGTAGCCCTCCTGCGTGTTGTCGTAGCCGGGGGTGTACTGCTCGGTGATGATGTACTGGTCTGCGCCGATGAGGCAGTAGCTCATGTTGTGGTCCATCGCCGGGATGGCGACCTCCTCAAAGGCGATGCCGTCGCTGCCGAAGAGGAAGAGCGTGTCGCCGGAGGAGGAAAGCTTGAACTTGGCGTGCAGCGTCTGCCCGGCGGTGTTCTTGTTTTCGTCTGAAGCGAATACGATGATGTGTTCACCGGGAGAGAGCGTGATGTCCGGAAAGATGAAGGTGATCTTGTCCGCGCGGTCGGACAGGCCGTAGCCCTTGAGCGCGATGTCGCTGTCGCCAGTATTGGTCAGCTCAACCCAGTCCGGAAAGGCGCCGGTCTCATCCGGGAAAGCTGTGCGGTTGGAGGACATGACCTCTGAAATGCGAAGGTGACGGTCGCCAGTGGAGACATCTGCAGAGGAGACCTCCGTGCCGGAGAGATTGACCGCCGGGGTGAGCTTCAGGCCCGGGGCGAAGATGATCAGCACGATTACCAGGACGATCATTCCGATGAGGAACGGAAGCGTTCCCTTGCGCGGCTTTGCGCGCCGCAGCACGCGGCGTTTTTTCTTTGGCGGGCTGGAATGGATAATCCGTTTGGAACGCATGGATGACTTCCTTTCAAGATTCGACAAAATTGTCGGACACATTATAACACAAAAAATCGGGCAGGGAAAGGGATAGAAGAACTTTCTAAGCCGGAATGGCGCGTTTTTTTCATTTTTGCATATACTATCGTGAGAGAAATCGAGGGAGAGGGGCGAAGGAATGCGCCTTGGCGTGGTGATGACGGGGACGGGCGCGCATGCGGCGGCGTGTGTGGGCGTGATGAAGGAGCTCTCGCGCCGCGGGATTGCACCGTACGCGGTGTGTGCTATGGGCATGGGCGCATGGCCGGCGGCGCTGTTCGCCGCAGGGCTTGACATGCAGGGCATGGAAAAGGCGCTCCACCAGGCTGCCGGCATGGGCAGGAAGATGATCGCGCCTACGGTCTATGAGCGGATGACAGGACGTCGGATGCCCGCCGGGGAGCGGCTGAATCACCTGCTCGGTGCGCAGACGGGGCAGCGGGTGCTTTCGCTCTGTCCGGGTGCGGCGCTGTTTCCCTGCCGGATGGCCAGAAATGGCCAGCGCGTGCTGTTCTCCACGCGCGCGTTCATGCAGGAAACCAGCGCGATGCTGGCGATGCAGGCATCCGTTTCCTTTGCCGCACGGGCGTGCCTGGCTGCGCCGCCGTTTCTGGCGCCGCTGCAGTTCATGGGCTCGCCGCTGCTGAGCGAGACGGACGCCGCTTTCTGTGCGCGCCAGCTGATGCTGCTGGGCGCGCAGCGCGTGCTGGTCATCGTACCCTATCCATCGCCAAGGCGCGTGCCGGACGCGCTGGATCTGGCCGGAACGGCGCTGCGCCTGGCGGGCGAGCAGCCGCTGGAGGAGGAGACCGGCGTGCTGCGCATCGACATGCCGGAGAGCGCCGGAGCGCTGTCCTTTGAACAGCTCGACGCGTGCAGCGAGGCGGGAAGGCGCGCGGCTGAACGGGAGCTGGACGGCGTTTTTGACCGGATGGGCTTGGCATTTTGCCGGGTGCTGCCCTTCAGAGGGCAGCACGTGTGAGGATCAGACTTCGCCGACGCTAACCTGAGCCGTGGTCTTCAGGCGGGCGGCGCCGATGCGCGTTTCTGCGGCGATGGTGTATTGACCGGGCGTCACGGCATCGCCGCCTGCGTCGCGGCCGTCCCAGTAAAGATGGGTGATGCTGTCGGCGGAGGGGCGGGTGAGCTGGCTGGAGAGCAGGCGGCGGACGAGCACGCCCTCCGCGTCGTACACGGAAACCGTCAGCTCCGCCGGAACGTCGAGCGCCACGTCGATGGGCAGCTCCTCCAAGCCCGGATGGCGTAGGCCGCCGCTGCACATGAGCTCAAGCGACGATTCATCCAGCTGCGGCTGCACGGCGATGAGCCGCTCCGAGCACAGCAGCATCTGGTCTTCCGCGATGGAAAACACCTGCAGCATCAGATAGCCGTCCTCCTCGGGCAAGAGGCTGCCCAGCGACAGCGTGCGCTGCTTGCGGCCGGCGCTCAGTGTGCCCTCGCCGTCGTCGCCGTCGTCGAGAAACGTGAGGGCACTGTCCCAGTCCCAGGCGCCGTCCGCGTAGTCGATCAGCCTGTACTGCACGCGGGCAGCGTCACGCGTGACGGTGAAGGAAAAGTCAAGCGAGGGATCGTCCGAGGTCAGCAGCGACGTGCCGTAGGAGAAGCCCGTCAGCGGGCGGGAGAGCATGGTGCCGCTGGCCACGGGCAGCAGCAGGCTGTCCGCGCGGGTGGAGAGCAGCTGGCTGGAGGAGGAAGGCACGGCAACGCTGAGATAGCGGTGAAGCTCGGAGAGGGTGACGAGGCCGTCGCCGCTCAGATCCGCTTCGGGCGCGCCGTACAGGCCCAGTCCGCTGGAGAGCGCCGAGGCGAAATAGGATACCGCGCCGGTGGACAGGCCTTCGCTGTCGTAATACCAGCTGGATTCGCTGCCGCTGGCCGAGGTGAGCACATGCACGCTGGAATCGGCCAGGAAGGGCGTGAGGAATGCAGGCTCCGTGATGCGGCTGCCGGGCAGATGGCCCTGCTGAGGCATGCCGCGGCCGATGAGCGCGCCGGAGTAGCAGGCGTCCAGAATGAGCAGCTTTTCGCCCTGCACGTCTTTGATGAGGTCGTACAGGTCCTGCGCGCCCAGCGGCGTCTCCGTCTGTCCGTCGCCCAGGAGCAGATAGACCTGCCCGTCGTCCGAGGAGGAGAGAATGCCGTGCGTGCATAGATAGAGGATGGAGAGGTCACCCTCATCCGCTTCGTCAAAGGCGTCATGAAGGGCGAGGCGCAGGGCCTCCTGCGTGCCGATGGTGCCGTCCTCGATGGAGAGGCTGCCCAGGCTTACGCCTGCGCTGAGGAACGCGGAGCCGATCATATGCAGGTTGCCGGAGATCTCTGCGCCAAGATCCATCTGGGAGACGAAATCCGAGCAGGCGACCAGCAGCGCGCGCGTATCCGCCAGCGCCGGAAGCGACAGGGAGAGCAGCAGAAGCAGCGCCCCAGCCAGCGCGCAGATTTTCCTCATGCGTCTCCCTCCCTTCTTTTGTGCTCTTGATGAGCTCCTATAGTTATAGACGGCGCAGACGGCCAGAAGTTTCACATCATTTCAAATTCTGTTCCGTCAGCCTTCCGCAAGGCAATGGCATGGGTGCAGTGCAGCGGGATTTGCGAGCTTTGTCGGAAATGCCGCCGCAGCATGCCGGTCAGGATTATTGTAACGGATTGTGTGCCCGGGCGCAAGGGCATGGGGAGCATTCCCAGAGATATACCCGGATCATGTTCATTATAATCTGAAAAAATGAAGCCAATGTGAAGAAAACATGAAGAGGCGCAGAATAACGGCCAAACTTGCAGCAGGGCTTTGCACATCAAAAAAACGCCCCACGCGTATTGCGTGAGGCGATGATCAGCTTGGCGGATCAGTACATGCCGCCCATGCCCGGGTCAGCCGGGGCCGGCGCCGGATTCTTCTCCGGGAGGTCGGCGACCAGGGACTCGGTGGTCAGCACGGTCGCCGCGACGGACGCCGCGTTCTGCAGCGCGCTGCGGGTGACCTTGGTCGGGTCGATGATGCCGGACTCGACCATATCGACATACTTGTCGTTGTACGCGTCGTAGCCGAAGGACGGCTTCTTGGTGCGCTTGATCCTCTCCACGACGACGGAGCCTTCGACGCCCGCGTTCGCGGCGATCTGGCGAACCGGCTCCTCGAGCGCGCGCAGCACGATCTGCACGCCGGTCTTGGCGTCGCCGGTGAACTTGGGCAGGATGGCCTGCACGTTCGGCAGCACAGCCAGCAGAGCGGTGCCGCCGCCCGGGACGATGCCCTCCTCAACGGCGGCGCGGGTCGCGGCCAGCGCGTCCTCGATGCGCAGCTTGCGCTCCTTCATCTCGATCTCGGTGGCAGCGCCGACCTGGATGACGGCCACGCCGCCGGCCAGCTTCGCCAGGCGCTCCTGGAGCTTCTCGCGGTCATAGTCAGAGGTGGTCTCTCCGATCTGCGCGCGGATGGACGCGACGCGGGCAGCGATCTCCTGCGGATTGCCGGCGCCCTCGACGATGACGGTGTTGTCCTTGTCGACCTTGACCTGACGGGCAGAGCCCAGCATATCCATGGTCGCGGTCTTGAGCTCGTAGCCCAGCTCCTCGGTGATGACCTGGCCGCCGGTCAGGATCGCGATGTCCTGCAGCATGGCCTTGCGGCGGTCGCCGAAGCCCGGCGCCTTGACGGCGACGCAGGTGAAGGTGCCGCGCAGCTTGTTGACGACCAGCGTCGCCATGGCCTCGCCCTCAACATCCTCAGCGATGATGAGCAGCTTGCGTCCGGCCTGCACGACCTGCTCCAGCAGCGGCAGGATCTCCTGGATGTTGGAAATCTTCTTGTCGGTGATGAGGATGTACGGGTTGTCGAGCACGGCCTCCATCTTGTCGGTGTCGGTCGCCATGTAGGCGGAGACGTAGCCGCGATCAAACTGCATGCCCTCGACCAGAGACAGGTTGGTCTGCATGGTCTTGCTCTCCTCGACGGTGATGACGCCGTCCTTGCCGACCTTCTCCATCGCCTCGGCGACGAGCTTGCCGATGTTGGCGTCCGCAGCGGAGTTCGCGGCGACGTTCTCAATGGCCTGGTTGTCCGCGACCGGAACGCTCAGCTCCTTGAGGCCCTCGACGGCGGCGGCGGTAGCCGCCTCGATGCCGCTGCGCAGGATCATCGGATTCGCGCCGGCAGCCAGGTTCTTGAGGCCCTCGCGGATGATGGCCTGCGCCAGCAGGGTGGCGGTGGTGGTGCCGTCGCCGGCCACGTCGTTGGTCTTGGTGGCGACTTCCTTCACCAGCTGCGCGCCCATGTTTTCAAAGGCGTTCTCCAGCTCGATTTCCTTGGCGATGGTCACACCGTCGTTGGTGATCAGCGGCGCGCCGTACTTCTTGTCGAGCACAACGTTGCGGCCCTTCGGGCCCAGGGTAATCTTGACGGTATCCGCCAGGGCGTTGATGCCGCGCTCCAGGGAGCGGCGGGCCTCTTCGCCGAAGATGATCTGCTTAGCCATACTTGTTTCCTCCAATTCTACTCACAGAAAACGGTCTGCTGCCGCGGCGGTACGCAGGACAGGCATTCGGGGCCTTACAGTCCGAGGAATGCGTGCATGCCGCCGCGAAGCGGGTGCGGGCACGGCCCGCTTACTCGACGATCGCGAGGATGTCGCTCTGGCGAACGATCTTGTATTCCTCGCCGTCAATCTTGATCTCGGTGCCGGCGTACTTGGAGTAGACGACCTTCTGGCCGACCTCCACCTGCATGGTGACATCCTTGCCATCGACGACGCCGCCCGGGCCAACGGCCACGACATACGCGTACTGCGGCTTCTCCTTCGCGGTGGACGTGAGGATCAGGCCGCCCTTCGTGGTTTCTTCCATCTCCGCGTCCTTGATGACGACGCGGTCGAACAGGGGTTTCAGGCTCATCTTATTTGACCTCCTTCAGGTTGCTATCAGCTCTTATTAGCACTCGATCAAGAGGAGTGCTAACAACGAGATATAATATACGCGACTTGACCATTTCAGGCAAGATGCAAAAACATACAAATTTTTCCGTTGAACTTTATTTTAGACGAAAATTTCAAAATAATACCTTGAAACAATCGCACACGTCTAATTTCTTTGATTTTCTTTTTGAACGACAGTATCTGTGGCGCAAATGTCGCTTTCATGGTATAATCGCAGCATGGAGGAAGCTTATGAACCGCAAAAACTTTACGCAGACCATCCTTGCCTGGTACGATCAGGGGCATCGCGAGCTGCCCTGGCGGCGGACGAAGGACCCCTATCGCATCTGGGTTTCCGAGATCATGCTTCAGCAGACGCGGGCGGAAACCGTCGTTTCCTATTATGAGCGCTTTCTCGCCCGTTATCCCAGCGTGCAGGCGTTGGCGGATGCGCCCGAGGAGGAGCTGCTCAAGGCCTGGGAGGGGCTGGGATACTACACCCGCGCCCGCTCGCTGCAAAAGGCGGCGAGGGTGATCGCAGAGCAGTACGGCGGGCAGCTCCCGGCGGATCTTGACAAGCTGCGCGCGCTGCCCGGCGTCGGGGATTACACCGCCGGCGCCATCGCGTCCATCGCCTTTGGCATACCCGCCGCCGCGGTGGACGGCAATGTGGAACGCGTGCTCTGCCGCTGGGATGCGGTTTCGGATGAGGTGGGTACGCCCGCCGTGCGCAGGAGGATTGCTGCGCGCGCGCAGGAGCTTGTGCCGCACGACCGCCCCGGCGCGTTCGCTAACGCGATGATGGAGATGGGCGCGACGCTGTGCACGCCCAAAAACCCCAAGTGCCTGCTGTGCCCGGTACGGGAGGGCTGCCTGGGCTTTGCGCAGGGCATCGCGCAGGAGCTGCCGCACAAGGCCAAAAAGAAGCCCCAGCGCGTGGAGAACCGCGCCGTGCTGCTGGTCTTCTGCGGGGAGCGCGTGCTGGTCGTCAAGCGGCAGGAAAAGCTGCTGGGCGGTCTGTTTGTCTTCCCGGACGTCTTGGATGAAAACGATCCTGCCGGGCTGTGTCAGGCGCTTGAGGCGCTGGGCATCCGCGCGGCATACGATGAGCGCCTTGGCCACGCCCGGCATGTGTTCACGCACATCATCTGGGAGATGGACATTCACGCCCTGCTGGCCGAACACACGGCCGACGTGCCGGAGGGGCAATGGGTCACGCGCAGCGAGCTGGAGCGCCTGCCGCTGCCCACGGCGGTGAAGGCTGCGAGAACATTTGCGATGGAGCGGCTTGCGAAGCGATGAAGGAGGAGATTCGGATGGTGTGCATTCTGGTTTCCGGCCTGCCCGCCACGGGAAAGAGCACGATGGCGGCCTATCTGTCCGGGCAGCTGCGCATCCCGATGTTCTCCAAGGATGCGATCAAGGAACGGCTGTATGACACGCTGGGCTTTTCCTCGCGCGAGGAGAAGGTGCGCCTGGGTGTGGCGGCGATGGGCATCATGTACGACAGCGCAAGGGCATGCCTGTCCTGTGGACAGAGCGTCATTCTGGAAAACAATTTTGAGGATGCTTCGCGCGAGGGGCTGGCCGCGCTGCTTGCGGCGTGCCCGTGCGGGGTGATTACCGTGCACATGACCGGCGATCTGCGCGCGATCTATCAGCGCTTTGCCGAGCGGGATCGGTCGCCCGGGCGTCACCGCGGGCATGTCGTCAACGACTGCTACCCTGAAAAGCAGGGCAGCGCTGCGTCACACAGGACGATGTCCTACGAGGCGTTTGCCGCCGGAATGCTTGGCCGGGGCATGGACCGCCTGCCGTGGGACGGGCCGTGCGTGCGCGTGGACACGACGGATTTTGATAAGGTGAATCGGGAAGACGTGCTTCAAAGTGTGAAGACGCTGATGGCACGGTTGAGCTGGAAGACAATATAGCAGTTCGGCAGAAGAAGAGCACCGGTTTTCGCGCCGGTGCTCTTGTCATGTGTTCACTTCTTCCATCTTCTGAGCGTCGGCAGATACGCGGCCAGCTTCGCCTTCGCCGTGGCCTCATCGGGGTGCAGGCCCATCTGCGTCTCGATCCTTGCGCACGTCTCGATCATCTCCTCGAGCGTGCCGTGCATCTTCTCCTCGCCCTCGGGGCAGCAGTAGATGCAGTACTCGGTGTGGGCGCTGCCGTCGGCATGCTTGCCGTACTGCTCGGGGCCTTGCATCGGCATGCCGCAGCTCTGGCAGATGGGGAGCTTCATGTATTCTTCGGGGGTCATGGATTCATCCTCCTTGTGTTTTGAAGTGATCCCATTTTCGCATGGATAAGTGGACATAAACCTGTCAGGTATTGTAGCGCGCCAGCAAATTTTCTGCGGCCTTGCTGATTTCCTCGCGCAGCTCGGGCGGCTCGAGCACCTGCGCGTGCGCGCCGTAGCTGAGGATGATCGAGGCGATCCACGCGCCGGGCGGAAAACGCATGTCGATCAGAAAGCTGCCGTCCTCGCGCCGGGTGATGGCGTCTTCGAAAAAGTCGTCGTAGACGCGGTAGGCCATGCAGGCGTCCGCGAGCATCCGCAGATGTACAGTTTCCGGCTCCGGCCGATGGGCGTCGGGCACGTCTTCCGCCCGCGCGGACAGGGCCTCCGGCGGAAATTCGCCGGGGATAACGCGCGGACGCTTGAGCCTTGACAGCTTGAACGTGCGCACGGCGCAGCGGGTGAGGCAGTATGCCCTCAGATACCACGCCTGCCCCTTGAACCACAGCCGCAGCGGACAGGCGCGGCGCTCGGTCTTTTCGCCGGATTCACCGTAGTAATCAAAGGTCAGCACGCGGCCTGACAGAATCGCCTCCTTGAGCAGGGCGACGTCGTGGTCCTGCGCGCCGCTCCAGTCGGCAAAGTCGATCTGTACCCAATCAAAGTCGCCCGCGCCGAAGAAGGCGCGAAGCTTGCGCAGCACGGATTCGTCCTCCGCGCCGGACTGCGTGGCTGCCTGCAGCGCGGCGAGTATGCTGCGGCGCTCGGCCTCGCTGAGCATGGACTTACTGAGCTTATAGGAGGGCAGAATGGAGATGCCGCCGCCCTTGCCGCGCTCGGCATACACCGGCACGCCCGCCTCGGACAGCGCCTGCGCGTCGCGGTACACGGTGCGCACGGAAACCTCGAGCTTTTTGGCAAGCTCTGGCGCCGTCATCTTCTCGCGCTCAAGGAGCATGTACAGCATTTCAAACATCCGGCTGGCCTGCATGTCTTTCCCTCCCTTTGCTCTCAGCGTACCACAGCGCGGAGCATTTTGCAATCTTGAAAGCGGCGCGCGTTCACGCTATAATGGATGGACTGAAAGCAGGGGGGAATCGCGCATGCCGTTTTGCCAGGTGATCGTGGATATCGCGCACGAGGATGTGGACCGTGTGTTCACCTACCGCGTGCCTGAGGGGCTCAAAGTATGCCCCGGCATGCGCGTGCATGTCCCCTTCGGCCGCCAGCGTCAGGTGGAGGGCGTGGTTGTGGGAATTGAGGAGACCTGCGACCTGCCGGAGAGCCGCGTCAAGGACGTCAGCGATACGCTGGAGGATTATCCTGCCGTGCTGCCCGCGCTGCTCGAGCTGGCGAAGGCGATCAAGGAGACGTCGTTCTGCACGCTGGCGCAGGCGCTGCGGCTCATGTTCCCGGCGCAGATGCGCGGCGAGCGGATTGCGGAGAAGACGAAGGAGTTTGCGGTGCTGACTGTGGAGATGGCCGTGCGCGCGCAGGTGCTCGCCGCGCAGAGCCGTGCGCCCAAGCGCGCCGCCGTCCTGAAGCTGCTCATGGAGAGCGGCAGCGGCGAGCTGCCGTGCGAGACGCTGCGCGCGCAGCTGGGGGATGTCCGCCCGGTGCTGAACGCGCTGTGCAGAATGGGCTTTGCGAGGATCGAAAAGCGCGAGGTGCTGCGCAGCCCGTACGGCGCGATGGAGCGCCTGGCCGCGCAGGATCCGCAGCTGACCCGCCAGCAGCAGGAGGTGCTCGGCACGCTTCTGCCTGCGGTGACGGCTGGCAAGGGGGCGTTTCTGCTCTACGGCGTGACGGGCAGCGGCAAGACCGAGGTGTTCATCCGTGCCGTGCGCCATACGGCCCAGCTGGGCAAGACGGCAATCGTGCTCGTACCGGAGATCGCGCTGACCCCGCAGATGGTCATGTGGTTTCGCTCCCGCTTTGGCGAGGATGCGGCGGTGCTGCACTCGCGCCTGTCCCCCGGCGAGCGCTACGACGAGTGGCGGCGCATCCGGCGCGGCGACGTGCGCGTGGTCATCGGCGCGCGCTCGGCGATCTTTGCGCCGCTGGAGAACGTGGGCCTCATCATCATCGACGAGGAGCATGAGGGCAGCTACATCGCGGACAACACGCCGCGCTACGACGCGCGCGAGCTGGCGCGCATGCGCTGCGAGCGGGAGGGGGCCGCGCTGCTGCTGGCCAGCGCCACGCCTAGCATGCGCTCCTTCGCGCTGGCGGGCCGGGGTGACCTGACGCTGCTGGAAATGCCTCGGCGCGTCAACAACCGCCCGATGCCCGAGGTACACGTGATCGACATGCGAAAGGAGCTGGCCCAGGGCAACCGCACGGTCTTTTCCGGCGCGCTGCTGGACGGCCTGAAGCGCTGCCTGGACGCGGGCAAGCAGGCGATTCTGTTCGTCAACCGGCGCGGCTATTCGACGTTCGTCTCCTGCCGCAGCTGCGGCTACACCGTCACCTGCACCCAGTGCGACATCTCCATGACGTACCACAGCACGGAAAACGCGCTGCGCTGCCATTACTGCGGACAGGAGCAGAGCGTACCGGCGGTCTGTCCGGAATGCGGGAGCAAGTACATCAAGTACTTCGGCACGGGCACACAGCGCGTGGAGGAGGAAGTGAAGCGGTTCTTTCCGGACGTTCCGGTGCTGCGCATGGACAACGACACCACGCGCCAGAAGGACGCGCACGAGCGCATCCTTGGGCAGTTCCGCCGGGGCGAGGCAAGGATTCTCGTGGGCACGCAGATGATCGCCAAGGGGCTTGACTTCCCGAATGTGACGATGGTCGGTATCGTTGCGGCCGACGCGATGCTCAAGCTGCCGGACTACCGGTCTGCCGAACGGACGTTCCAGCTGCTCACGCAGGTGGCGGGCCGTGCGGGCCGTGCGGACGCGCCGGGCGAGGTCTTTTTGCAGACATATGATCCGGAGCACTACGCGGTTGAGACGGCCAGCAGGCAGGATTACCGCGCGTTTTTCGAGGCAGAGATGGTGCGCAGAAAGCGCGCGCTCTATCCGCCGTACACACTGATCGCCCGGCTGCTGTACGAAGCCGACCGGGAGTCGGATGTGCAGGCCGCAGCGGAGAGCGCCATGCGCCAGATGGAGGCATTCCTTGAGCGGCGCGCGTATCTGCGCAAGTATGTGGTCTCCCTGCGCGTGATGCCCTGCCCGGTCAAGCGCATCAAGGGCAAGAGCCGCTGGCAGGTCGCGCTCAAGATCGTGGACAAGCCCGTTTGCCAGGAGGCTGTGGGCAAGATGAGCGAAATCGCACAGGCGCCGCTGGAGCAGTGCGCTTGCGTGTGCCAGGTCAATCCGGGGAGCATGATGTAGCAGGCACCCCGAACGCGCCGAACACATGCGACAGATCGCCCGCATCCGCGGCGGTTTTGATGCGCGGGGCGAGGTCGCGGCACAGCGCGTTAAGCATGTCCGCGTCCTGCCCCTCGCGAAGATGAAGCGTATCAAGCAGGCTGGTGCACGCGCGCATCAGCCTGTTTTCAATGTCCAGCGGGTGCAGGGGCGAAAGCATCGCCCAAAGCGCCTGCCGCTCGCTTTCGCGGATGTGCAGACGTCGGGGATCCTCGCCAAGCAGCGTCAGCCCCAGCGCGTTGGCGCCGACGGGCAGGCACAGGCTGACGATCTCCTCCCGCCAGCCGGGGCTGGCGCCGTCCAGCAGGGCCAGCAGCCGGTGCTGCGGAAAGCGGGCGAGAAAGCGCATCTCCGCGCGCAGGCGCAGGAGATAGAGCAGGATGTAATCGATGCCCTGCACGCTCTCCGGCACGGGTTCAATCAGCTGGTAGTCGATGTCACCTGGTACGCGGTGGGCGAAGAAGCGCGCGTCGTAGCGTTCCAGAGAGGACAGGATGCTGCGCACGGTGTCATTGAGTGAGATGCAGCCCAGCGGCGGCGCTTCCCGGCAGAGCGCGAGAATGAGCGAACGGGCCTGTTCGGTTTTGTGGAGCAGCGCCTGATAGCCCGATTCATACAGCGGGCGCAGGTCTTTTCCGAAAAGCGGCGCGAGCGGCTGTGCGGGATCGACGCCCAGCGTGTACAGCAGTGAGGCGAGCAGTTCAAGCATCACCTCGGCAGGCAGGCTCTGGCTGTCGCCCTGTGTGTAGGCGGCGGCCTGCATGCGCAGCAGGCTGAGGAGCTCCGCGCGCAGATCCGTGTTTTCCGCTTCGGACAGAATGCATGTCAGGTCAGGCTTCATCGTCTTCCTCCTGCACATTTTCCGTCAGGAGTGATTCATCCAGAATGCAATCGGCCAGCAGCGAAAGCGCGCCCTGCGCCGGGCCGTCAAATGCGCGCACCATGCGGGCGATCAGCTCGTCGTCGCTGAGTCTGTCCTCCGTATCGCTTTTGAGCGCGTAGAACAGCTCGGTCATTTCGCCGAGCGTGTCCGCCCAGTCGCAGGGCTGGATGTGCGGCGACCCGGCGAATGCGGCGGCCAGACGGGGCAGGATGCTTGCGCCGAAGCAGACGCGCCCGGTGCGCTCGAGCGATTGCTCCTCCGTTTTTTGCAGCGCAGCGGTCTGCGCGGGGGACAGGGTGAGGCCAAAGGGCGCGCCCGTCTCGCTCAGCGCTGAGCTTTCGATTTTCGGAACGGGAAACAGCATGGAATTCACCTCCGCTACTCTCTATACACCCGCTAGGAAAAAAGTGCCAGACTTGACTTTTTGCCCGTTTTGTGGTAATATAAGCTCAGAAAAAGGAAAAGAATTTTGAGCGTGCCGGAGCGTCGGCATGCTTTTTCTGTTTAATTGCCACTTCCCTTTTGACAGAAGTTGCTTTATAATGAAATGGATTATGGAGTAATATGCCTGACTGTGCGGATTCGCGCAGCGGGCCTGAACCTGTCTTTTACATAGAAGGAGAGAAATTTATGGCGCTTCGCAAGATGGTGTATATCGAGGACGAGCTGCTGCGCAAGAAGAGCCGTCCGGTGGAGAAGTTTGACGAGCGGCTGCACAAGCTGCTGGATGACATGGCCGAAACCATGTACCATGCCAATGGCGTGGGCCTGGCGGCTCCGCAGGTGGCAGTGCTGCGCCGCGTGGTCGTGATGGACTGCGGCGACGGACTGATCGAGATGGTCAACCCGGAAATCATCTCCGCCGAGGGGGAGCAGGACGGCCCGGAGGGCTGCCTGTCCGTGCCCGGCCGCCGCGGCATGGTCAAGCGCCCGATGGTCGTGCGCGCCCGCTTCCAGGACCGCAACGGCGAGTGGTATGAGATCGAGGCCGAGGATCTGCTCGCGCGCTGCATCATGCACGAGACGGATCATCTGGACGGCGTGCTGTATGTGGACAAGATGTACCGCGAGGTCTTTGACAACGACGAGGAAGAAGAGGACGGGGAAGCGTGAGAATCGTATTCATGGGCACGCCGGATTTCGCCGTGCCGTCGCTCAGGGCGCTGCTGGAGGGCGGCTATGAGGTTGTCGGCGTCTTCTGCCAGCCGGACCGCCCGAAGGGGCGCGGCCACAAGCTCGCTGCCTGCCCGGTCAAGGAGCTGGCGTCAAGCGCGGGCATTCCGGTCTTCCAGCCGGAGCGCATCAAGCGGGAGGAGGGCGTAGCCATGCTCAAATCCTACGCACCGGATCTGTGCGTCACGGCGGCGTTTGGCCAGCTGCTCTCCCAGGAGATTCTGGACATCCCGCCGCTGGGCACCATCAACGTGCATTCCTCGCTGCTGCCCAAGCACCGCGGCAGCGCGCCGATCAACTGGAGCGTCATCAAGGGCGATTCGGTTACCGGCGTGACGACTATGTTCACCGACAGGGGCATGGATACCGGCGACATTCTGCTCATGCGCGAGACGCCCATCGGCCCAAAGGAGAACGCGGGCGAGCTGAACGATCGTCTGGCCGTCATGGGCGCCGAGCTGCTCATCGAGACGATCCGCGCGCTGGAGGCGGGTACGCTCGTGCGCACGCCGCAGGATCACGACGCGGCCACCTATGAGCCGAAGATGGACAAGGAGCTGGGCCGCATCGACTGGAGCAAAACTGCGCAGGAGATCGATTGGCTGGTTCGCGGCACGACCCCGTGGCCGGGCGCGTTCACGACGCTCGGCGATCAGACGATCAAGGTCTTTGAGCTCACCGTGCTGGACGGCTCGGCGAGCGGCGTGCCCGGCGAAATCATCGCGGCGGACGCCAAACAGGGACTGGTCGTTTCCTGCGGCGATCACGATGTGATCCTTTCGCAGATTCAGATGCCCGGCGCGAAGCGCATGAACGCGAAGGATTACTTGCGCGGGCACACCATGGAGACAGGCGTTTGCCTGGGAAAGGCGTAAAGCATGGCAGACAACAGGGGCCGTGACGGCGGATTCCGCGGCGGCAGAAAGTTTGATAGGAAGCCGGGGGTTGGCGGCGAGAAGAAGGGCATCGCTCCGCGCGGCGATAAGCCGGGCTTCGGCGAGAAGAAGAGCTTCACACCGCGCGGCGACAAGCCGGGCTTCGGCGAGAAGAAGAGCTTTGGCCCGCGCGGCGACAAGCCGGGCTTTGGCGAGAAGAAGGGATTCGCCCCGCGCGGCGACAAGCCGGCATTCGGCGAGAAGCGCGAGTTTGGGCCGCGGCCGGAGCGCCCGATGCGTTCTGTGCGTCCGGCAAAGCCGCAGCCGATGAACCTTGCGCCGCGCCGCGTGGCGCTGGAAACGCTGCTGGACGTGAGCCGCAGCGACGCGTATGCGTCCCTGGCGCTGGACAAGCGTCTGGCGCAGGCCGCCTTTGGCCGCCGCGACCGCGCGTTTACCACGCAGCTGGTCTACGGCACGCTGGAAAACCGCATTGCGCTGGACTGGCGCATCGACCAGTTCCTGGAGGGCGAGAAGGAGATTGAGCCCGCCGTGCGCGAGATCCTGCGCATGGGCGCGTATCAGCTGTTCTGCCTGGACCGCGTGCCGGACATGGCGGCGGTGGACGAGAGCGTCAGCCTGACCCGCGCGATGGGCTTTGAGGGCTTCACGGGCTTTGTGAACGGCGTGCTGCGCAACATGATCCGCGGCAAGGAAAACGTCGTGTGGCCCAAGCCGCAGGACGATCCGGCGAAGTACCTGTCCGTGATGTTCTCCGCACCGATGGATCTGGCCCGGCTGCTCATCGAGGCCTACGGTGAGCACGACGCGCTGGAGATCCTGCGCTACCGCCCGAAGGAGCGCGACATCACCGTGCGCGTGAACTATCTGCGCTGCGATGACGCGCGTCTGCGCGCACTGTTTGCCGACGACGGGCTGGAGTTCTGTCCGGGCATCGTGCCGGGCATCTACAAGGTGAAGAATGCGGGCGACATGACCCGCATGCGCGCGTTCCAGAACGGCCTGTTCACCATCCAGGGCGAGAGCTCCGTGATCGCGGCACGCATGGTCGGCGCGAAGCCTGGTCAGACGGTGCTGGACGCCTGCGCCGCGCCGGGCGGCAAGACCGCCGTGCTCAGCGAGATGATGAACGATACGGGCCGCGTCTACGCCTGGGACACCCATGCGCACCGCGTGGAGCTGATCCGCGGCACCGCGAACCGCCTGAAGCTGGAAAACGTCCGCCCGGCGGTGAAGGATGCCTCCGCGCCGCGCCCGGACATGGCCTTTACGCTCGATGCCGCGCTGATTGACGCGCCGTGCTCCGGTACCGGCGTGATGCTCGAGAAGCCGGACGTCAAGTACCGCGTCAGCGAACAGGGCGTCGCGGCGCTTTGCCGCGTGCAGGCGGAGATTCTGGATTCCGTCGCGCCGATGGTCAAGGTCGGCGGCACGCTGGTGTATTCCACCTGCTCCATTCTGCCGCAGGAGAACGGCATGCAGATCGAGGCGTTCCTCGCGCGTCATCCGGAGTACGAGATCTTCCCGATGGGCCCGGAGCTGCCGGAGGCGCTTGCGCAGTACGAGACCGAAACCGGCCTGCAGATGTTTGCCCATCGCGACGGCACGGACGGCTTCTACGTCTGCCGCCTGCGCAGGGTCAGGGCGTAAATGAAGATGGAAAACAGGAACGAGAAGACGCAGCTGCTCGGGTTCACCCCCGAGGAGCTTGGCGCGTTTTTCAAGGCGCAGGGCCAGCCGACCTTCCGGGCGAAACAGGTATTTGCGTGGCTGCATCAGGGTGTGCCGTTTGAAAGCATGAGCAATCTGCCCAAGGCGCTGCGCGAGACGCTCAAGGCGTCGTGCATCGACAACCCGGTGTCCGTGCTGGAAACGATTGAATCCAAACTCGACGGCACGATCAAGCTGCTCTACCGCCTGCCGGACAATCACGTCATCGAGGGCGTGCTCATGCGCTACAAGTACGGCAATACGCTGTGCCTGTCCACGCAGGTGGGCTGCCGCATGGGCTGCAGGTTCTGCGCGAGCACGCTGGACGGCTGCGCCCGCAGCCTGACCCCGGCGGAGATGCTGGGCCAGATCGTCTGCGCCAACGGCATCCTGGCGGCGCAGGGCGAGGGGCAGAAGGTGGGCAACATCGTGCTCATGGGCAGCGGCGAGCCGTTTGACAACTACGACAACGTGGTCAAATTCCTGCGCCTCCTGCGCATGGAGGGCGGGCTGTGCATCGGCATGCGCAGCGTGTCGCTGTCCACCTGCGGCCTGGTGGACAATATGCGCCGCTTCGCCGAGGAGGATCTGCCGGTGACGCTGTCGCTTTCGCTGCACGCGCCCAACGACGAGATCCGCCGGCAAACCATGCCCATCGCCAACAGGTATTCCATCGACGAGGTGCTCTCCGCCTGCCGGTATTACATCGAGAAGACGGGCCGCCGCGTGATCTTTGAGTACGCGCTGGTGCACGGCGTGAACGCCGCGCCGGAGCAGGCGGCCGAGCTGGCACAGAGACTGCGCGGCATGCAGTGCCATGTGAACCTCATCCCGCTCAACGCCGTGCCCGAGCGCGGGCTTCAGGGCGTGTCCGAGCGCGAGGTGGACGCGTTCAAAAAGGTGCTGGAGCAGAAGAACATCTCCGTCACCAGGCGGCGCGAGATGGGCGACGACATCGAGGGCGCATGCGGCCAGCTGCGCCGCAGGTACCTGAAGGATCAGAGCAGCAAAGAATAACCAAAGCCTTCGCTTCCCGTCTGCGGGAGGCATCCTGACGCAGAGGCTTGAAAGGGGCACAAACGTGACTGCAACGCTGAAAACAGACGTCGGCAAGGTGCGCAGGCAGAACGAGGACGCTGCCTGGCTGGATGAAAAGCTGGGCGTGTTTGCCGTGGCGGACGGCATGGGTGGCCATCTCGCGGGCGAGGTGGCCAGCGGCATCGCCATCGATGCGGTCAAGCGCATGGCGGCCTCGCACGATATCGCCAGCATTTCCGTGATGCGCGACGCGGTCAACGCCGCGCACCAGGCCATACTGGCGCGTGCGAAGGAGAATCCGGCCTGCGCCGGCATGGGCACGACGCTCTCGATGATGTGGCGCGGCGGACATTACATGTACATCGCCCACGTCGGCGACAGCCGCATCTACCGCTTCCGCGGAGGGGCGCTGGAGCAGATCACGCAGGATCACTCGCTGGTGGAGGAGCTGGTGCGCGCGCGCATCATCACCAGGGAGGAGGCGCGGCGGCATCCCCGGCGCAACATCATCACCCGCGCGCTGGGCACGCAGGGCGACAATGCGCCCGATCTCCTGGCGGCGGACCGGCAGAAGGGAGACCTGTGGCTGCTGTGCTCGGACGGCCTGACCGGCATGGTCTCCGACGAGGAGATTGCATGCACGCTCAGCCGCGAAACGAGCCTGGACGCGGCGGCGGACAGCCTGCTTGCGCAGGCGCTGAATGCCGGCGGACGCGACAATGTGACGCTGATTCTCTGGCGTGACGAGGAGGGCTGAGCGTGGAATCGAGACTGATTGGCAAGATCGTCAGCCGCCGTTTCCGCGTGGAGGACATCATCGGCCGCGGCGGCATGGCGATCGTTTACCGGGCGTTTGATCTGAAGACGCACCAGACGGTCGCGCTCAAGGTGCTGCGCGAGGAGTATGAGGACGATCCGGAGTACAAGGAGCGCTTCAAGCGCGAGGCGGCGGTCAACCGCAGGCTGAATCATCCCAATGTCGTCAACTCGATTGACGCGGGCATGGCCGGCGGCGTGTCGTATATCGCACTGGAGTACGTCGATGGCGAGACGCTTAAGGACGTCATCACAGAAAAGGGCAAAATGGAGCAGGACGAGGCGGTGCACTGTGCGCTGTGCATCCTCGCGGCGCTCTCGCACGCGCACCAGCGCGGCATCATCCACAGGGATGTGAAGTCCCAAAACGTCATGATCACCAGAAACGGCCAGGTGAAGATCGGCGACTTCGGCATCGCCGGCCTGGCGGATACCAAGACGCTGACCTCCGACGGCAACGTCATGGGCTCGGTGCACTATTTTTCGCCCGAGCAGGCCAAGGGCATGCGCGCGACCAGCGCCAGCGACCTGTACTCCGTGGGCGTGATCCTCTACGAGATGCTCACCGGCCATGTTCCCTTCGAGGGCGAGACGGCGGTCTCCGTGGCGATGATGCACCTGATGGAAACGCCCAGGCCTGTCGAGGAGGAGGCGGACGTCAGCCGCGCGGTGGAGCTCATCGTCAAAAAAGCGCTGGAAAAGGATCCTGACGACCGCTACCAGAGCGCAGACAGCATGATCCGCGACCTGCGCCGCGCGCTGCGCCATCCGGACGGTGAGTTCATGCTCCAGCGTGCCGAGCCCGGCAGACCGAAGCATCCGATCAGCAAGGACGGTCCCAGGGATGCGCGCGTGCGCGCGGTGATGACGGCGGTCATCGTCGTCATGCTGAGCATGATCGCGTTTGCCGGGGTGACGCTGTACCGCTCCGTGTTTGTCCTCACCCGCATGCCGGATCTGACCGGCGTGGATGCGGCGACGGCTGAGCGGCTCGTCGCCAGTGCGAATCTGCAGGCGCAGCTTGACTACGCGTACAGCGACATGATGGAGGGCTATGTCAGCGGCCAGATTCCCGCCGCGGGCGATCAGGTGAACCGGGGCGAGACGGTGTATGTGACCATCTCCCGCGGCAGCGACATGCTCGCCGTGCAGCGCTTTACCGGCCTGACGCAGGACAACGCCGTCACGGCGCTGACGGCACAGGGCTTTGTGACCGGCGAGATCACGCTGGCGCCGAGCGGTAAGCTTGAGGGCACGGTCATCGCTCAGCAGCCGGAGGCAGGCATGAGCGCGAAGATCGGCAGCACGGTGAACCTGACGGTTTCCGGCGGGCGCGTGGTCGTGCCGGAGCTGGTGGGCCAGCGCGAGGAGGAGGCGCTCTCGCGCATCGATTCGCTGGGGCTGGCCTGCGGGCTGATCACCTATGAAAACGTGACGGACGCCCGGCAAGACGGCGTGGTGCTTTCGCAGTCCCTGGAACGCTTCACCGAGGTGCTGCCCGGCAGCGCGGTGGAGATGAGCGTGGGCTATTACGATAAGCGCAAGTACACCGCGACGGTCAAGGTGACGGTTCAGGTGCCGCGCGAGGGCGTGAGCGTGCGCGTGACGCTGGTGGGCGAGGACGGCAGGGAGAGCGACATGTACGCCGCAACGCACACGGAGCCCGGCGAGGAGACGTTTGACGTGCTGCTGCGCAGCGAGAAGAGCGGCGTGCAGACCTGGCGCGTGTATCTGGACGGCGGTTTCAGAAGCGAAGCGACGGCGGTCCTTCAGTAAGCGGCGCGCAGTCTGGCATAGGGAGCCGAGAGGGGGATGACCCTTTCGGCCGGTTCGGGGCGAAGTCCCACGAAAGGAAATTCATGGTTGGAAGCATCATGCGGGGCATCGGCAGCTTTTACACCGTGCTCTGCGACGAGGATGGACAGGAATACACCCTTCGCGCGCAGAAGAAGCTGCGCCACCAGAAGCTCACGCCGATGGTCGGCGATCGCGTGCGCTTTACGCCGGGCGAGGGCGAGGACAACGGCTGGCTGGAGGAAATCCTCCCCAGAAGGAGCGTCATGCTGCGGCCCAGCGTGGCCAACTGCGACATGCTCATGCTGGTTGTGGCCAGCGTGCCGCACCCGGATATGCTGCTCATCGACAAGCTGATCCTGCGCGCGTCGCGCGGCGGCATGACCCCGGCAATCTGCGTCAACAAGATCGATCTGGGCGACGGGCTGGAACAATCCATCCGCGAGGAATACGCCGGCACGCAGCTGCGCGTGTTTGCATCCAGTGCGCTGACGGGCGAGGGCGTACAGGCGCTGCGCGAGGCGATGCGCGGCAAGGTGACCTGCCTGGCGGGCCAGAGCGCCGTGGGCAAGAGCTCGCTGATCAACGCGCTGCTCGGACTGCAGCTGGAAACCGGCGGCCTGAGCCGCAAGACCGAGCGAGGACGGCACACGACGCGCCGCTCGGAGATGATGGCGGCGGATGGCATGCTGGTGCTGGATACCCCGGGCTTCAGCCTGCTGGAGCTGGAGGACGGCATCGAGCCGCAGGACTTTGCGCAGCTGTACCCGGAGTACAACGAGCTGGCGGGCGAATGCCGCTTTCAGCCCTGTCTGCACGACAGGGAGCCCGGCTGCGCTGTGAAGGAGGCCGTCGCCGCGGGCAGGCTGAGCGCTGTGCGCTGGGAAAGATATCGTGAACTGCTCTCAGAGGTCAGGGAGAATTGGAAAGGGCGATACGAATGATCGAAATCTCACCTTCCGTGCTGGGCGCGGATCTGCTGCGTCTGGGCGAGGAAATCGAGCTGGTGGAGACGCTGGGCCTTCAGTGGCTGCACATCGACAACATGGACGGCCATTTTGTGTCGAACATCAGCTTCGGGCCGGACTTTGTCGCGGCCATGCGGCAGAAGACGAATCTGTTCCTTGACGTGCATCTGATGCTCTCCAACCCGCGTCAGTACATCGCCGCGTATGCCAGGGCGGGCGCGGATCTGATCACCGTGCACGCAGAGGTCACGGATGACGTGGAGGATCTGCTGCGGCTGATCGCTGCGCAGGGCGTGAAAACCGGCGTGTCCATCCGGCCGGATACCAGCCCGGAGGCGGTGCGCCGCCTGCTGCCACTGTGCGATCTGGTGCTGGTGATGACCGTGCAGCCGGGCTTTGGCGGGCAGAGCATGCGCGAGGACTGCCTGAGCAAGCTGCCGGTGATCCGAAAGATGATCGACGAGACCGGCCGCGATATCCGCCTGGAGGTGGACGGCGGCATCAAGATGGACAACGCGCACAGGGTGATTCAGGCGGGTGCAGACGTGCTGGTCATCGGCACGGGGCTGTTTCAGGCGGAGGATCCGGCGGCGGTAGTCACGGCCCTGCATGAAATGGCGGAGGGCGAGCGATGCGCGCCCTGATCGTGCTGGGCGGCGACCCGCCGCCTGAGCAGCTTCTGCGCCGCTGCGCGCAGGAGGCCGACCTGACCATCGCGGCGGACAAGGGCCTTGAGGCCTTTGATGCTGCCGGCGTGCTGCCGGATCTGCTGCTGGGCGACATGGATTCCGTCGATGCCGGTACGCTTGCGCGCCGGGAAGGCAGCACTGAGATGGAGCGCCTGCCCTGCGAGAAGGACGACACCGACGGCGGGCACGCCATGGAGGTCGCGCTTTTGCGCGGCGCGTCGGAAATCACGATTCTCGGCGCGTTGGGCGGGCGCATGGATCACGCGCTGGCCAACCTTATGCTGCTGAACCGGGCACATGAGGGCGGCGCGTTTGCACAGATCCTTGACGAGCGCGTGCGCATCGTGCGCATCGACGGCAGCATCACGCTGCGCGGAGCGAGAGGGGATACGATCTCCCTGATCCCCATCGGCGAGGCGCACGGCGTGACGCTCACGGGATGCTACTATCACTCGCTGGAGGCGCTGTCCTTTGACTTTGTGCATCCGCTGGGCATCAGCAATATGGTGACGGAAGAAGAGGCGACCATCACCGTGCGGGAGGGCGACCTGCTGCTGTTTCATCATTACGGCGGAATCTGACAACGACCCAAAAGCATATGGCCCGCTTTGACTGCCAAAAGTTGAAGCGGGGATTTTTTGCGCCGCGATAGGTTTTTGTCTCCCGGTGTCGAATTATGCTTCCATATAGCCACAAGTCATACGATTTTCTGATAGAAACGAGCGATAAGCTCGAAGCGGAGAAGGGAGGCGGCGCAGATGACCATTAAGGCGATGCTTGAGCAGCGGGAGCGCGATACGCTCAGCCCGTTCGCCACGCTCTCGGGCGAGAGCCGGGGCCGGGAGCGGCCTGTATCGTCGGACGACATGCGCACGGAGTTCCAGCGCGACCGGGACAGAATCCTGCACTGCAAGTCCTTCAGGCGCCTGAAGGGCAAGACGCAGGTGTTTCTTTCCCCGCAGGGCGATCACTACCGCACGCGCCTGACGCATACGCTGGAGGTTACGCAGGTGGCGCGCACGCTGGCGCGGGCGCTGCGGCTGAACGAGGATCTCGCTGAGGCGATTGCCATGGGCCACGACCTGGGACACACGCCCTTCGGGCACGCTGGCGAGGATGCGCTTGACAAGATCGTGGAGGGCGGCTTTGAGCACAGGGAGCAGAGCCGGCGCGTGGTGGAGGTGCTGGAAAACGGCGGTCGGGGCCTGAACCTCACCTGGGAGGTGCGCGACGGAATCGAGCACCACTCCGGCAGGGTGAAACCGCAGACGCTGGAGGGCTGCTGCGTGCACCTGGCGGACCGCATCGCCTATATCAACCATGACATCGACGACGCGGTGCGTGCGCGCGTGCTGCGCGTGGAGGATCTGCCCAGACACGCGATCCGCACGCTGGGCGAGACACACGGCGAACGCATCGACACGATGATCCGCAGCGTGGTGCGCCACAGCGAGGGCAAGAAGGAAGTGGCGATGGAACCGGAAATCTGGGAGGCGCTGCTGGAGCTGCGCGGGTTCATGTTTGAGCGCGTGTATGCCCGCGACTGGGCGAACAACGAGTGCCGCAAGACGCACCACATCGTCACCGAGCTGGTGGGCTACTACATGGAGCATCCGGGGCAGATGCCCAACGAATACATGGAGATTGCCTATCGCGAGGGCACGCAGCGCGGCGTGTGCGATTTCGTCGCCTGCATGACCGACGCGTACGCGGTGAAAACCTATCAGAAGCTGTTTATCCCGCCTTTTTTTGACGGAATTGGGTGAAAACAAAGACATTTTCCCGAAAAAAGTGCATGCGCTTTGCAGGAATGCGCCGCGCGGCGGCGAAAAAGATAGGACGGCATTTGGGCTGTTTGCTGCGAAAACCCTTCTGCAAAGCGCCGGTCTTGGCGCAGAGCAGCGGGATTTGCAGACCTTTGCCGGCGATGCCGCCGGCAGCATGCCGGTTTGCTCTGACGAAGGGAGAGGGCGGTGAAGGACGTTGAGGTTTCCGCAGGCATGGCTTGACGAGCTGCGTGAACGCTCCGACATCGTTTCGGTGGTATCCCGGTATGTGCACCTGACCCCCAAGGGCGGGCGCTACTGGGGGCTATGCCCCTTCCACGGGGAGAAGACGGCGTCCTTTTCCGTCAATCCGCAGCGTCAGATGTATTACTGCTTCGGCTGTCACGCGGGCGGCAGCGCCATCACCTTCGTGATGGAGATGGAGCATCTGGAGTTTATCGATGCGGTGAAGCTGCTGGCCGAGCAGAACCACATGGAGCTGCCGGAGATGATCGCCGGCCGTGACGACGCGGCGAGCCGCAGCGAGAAGGAACGGCTTTATGAGGCGAACCGGCAGTGCGCGCGCTTTTTTCACAGCGAGCTCTGGAAGCCGGAAAACAGTCAGATTCTCGCATATCTGTATGACCGCGGGCTGGATGACCAGACGATCCGCATGTTCGGCCTGGGCTCCACGCCCGCAAGGTCGGACGGCGCGACGCAGGCCATGCGCGCGCTGGGCTTTACGGATGACGAGCTCGTTCGCGCGGGCATCTCGGTGCGGCGTGACGGGCGGGTCTACGACATGTTCCGCCAGCGCGCGATCTTCCCGATCATCGACGCGCAGGGGCGCGTGCTGGGCTTTGGCGGGCGCGCGCTGGGCGACATCAAACCGAAGTATCTCAACACGGGCGATACGCCGGTGTTCAACAAGCGGCTGGGCGTGTTTGCGGCGAATCTGCTCAAGAAGCAGCGCGGCCTCAAGCGCGTGATCCTGGTCGAGGGCTACATGGACGTGATTGCGCTGATTCAGGCGGGCGTGCCGGGCGTGTGCGCCACGCTGGGCACGGCGCTGACGATCGAGCAGGCGAGAATGCTCAAGCGCTACGCGCCGGAAATCTGGGTATCCTACGACGGCGACGCCGCAGGCCAGAAGGCGATCATGCGGGCGCTGGAGATCTTTGATGAGGAAAACGTGAAGGCCCGCGTGCTCGTCTTCCCCGACGGCATGGATCCGGACGAGTACGTCCGGGCGTACGGGCCGCAGGGCATGGACAGCCTGTCGCCGATGGACGCGACGAGCTACCGCATGAAGCAGGAGACGCAGCATCACGACCTGTCCACCCAGGAGGGCCGCACCGCGTATGCCATCGCCTGCGCCAAATATCTGGCGAAGGTGAAGGAGCCCGTCGAGCTTGAAAACTATGTGAAGGAGCTCATGGTTGCCACCGGCTTTCCGCGCGACGTGCTGCTGGCGCAGATCGGCCGCACGGAGATGCTCAGTCAGGAGCAGCAGCGGACGTACCGCCACGCGGCCCGGCCGCTTGAGGAGCACAGCGACGGCGTGGATACCGAGACGGCTGCCGCGGAGGGCCAGCTTCTCTTGCTGCTGGCCGAGCGGCGCATTGAGCCGGGCACGGTGACGGCGGATGATTTCATCTCCGAGGAGCGGCGCGCGCTGGCGCAGAAGCTCATTGCGGGCATGACGCCGGGCGCGATTCTCGAGGAGATCACGGACGAAAACGAACGCGCGCGCACAGCCAGGCTGCTTGAGAAGGACAGCGGCGCGGGCGAAGAGGGGCAGCTGCGCATGGCAGGCGACTGTCTGCGCATCCTGCACAGGAAGCGCATCGAAGAGAAGATCGCGGCGCTTCAAAAGGAGCTCGGCCATCAGACGGGCGAAGATAAGCGCAAAACGCTTTTGAAGATACAGGAACTGACGAAGGAAAGACAGACGGCCGGAAGAAAGG
>CAMFCQ010000030.1 GCA_945948915.1 uncultured Clostridia bacterium
AAATCGCATCTCGCGTTCTTCTTGATTCTGTATCGTTTTCAAGGATCATGCTCCGCATTTCGCTTATGCTCTCGTGCGACAGCTCAGTTAGTATACTACCTTTTCATCTCCTCGTCAATACCTTTTTTGAACTTTTTTCAACTTTTTTCTTTTCAGCTTGAAACACAGGCATATCCCGCGCATACGCTGTGTCAGGTGATCGCCATGCACAGATTCCTTTTCCGTTTTCTTGCCTTTCTTATCCTTGCGCTGCTGCTCGTCTATGCCCCGGAGCTTTTCGCCGCCGTCGCTCCTCCATATATTATAGAAGCAGCTGCGCCTGCCCATTGAAATTCTGCTTGTCTATCCCTGCTAATTGGGGTACAATAATGTCATTCAAGCAATGGAGGACATCAATGGACGCCCTGATTCAATCGCTTGTTGCGGCCAACTTTGCGCCGGAACGCATCATTCCCCGCGCCCCCATGGCGCGCTATACCACCTTCCGCGTCGGCGGCCCCGCCGATGTGCTGGTGAATATCGCCGATACCCGTGAGCTGCCCGTTGCGCTGCGCGCCGCCAGGCACGCCGGCGTGCCGGTCACGCTCATCGGCAACGGCTCCAATCTGCTCGTTCGCGACGGCGGCATTCGCGGTCTCGTCATCCGCATCTCCTCGGACTGCGCCGGCATGTTCCGCGAGGACGACACCATCTGTGCAAAAGCCGGCGTTTCGCTGAGCGCTGCGGCTCAGTTTGCGCTCAGCGAAGGGCTCTCCGGTCTGGCCGAGCTGTCCGGTATTCCCGGCACACTTGGCGGCGGCGTGATCATGAATGCCGGCGCTTACGGCGGCGAGCTTGCGCAGGTAGTCACCCGCGTGGATGCCATTACCCTGTCCGACGGCAAGCCCGTCGTCTTTGAGGGCACCGCCCTCGGCTTCTCCTACCGGCACAGCGCGATGATGGACGCGGGCGTGATTGTCACCGACATCACCATGCAGCTCACGCCCTGCGATCCCGATGAGATCCGTGCCCGCATGGAGGAGTGCAACCGCGCACGCCGTGAAAAGCAGCCGCTGAGTTTTCCCAGTGCCGGCAGCACGTTCAAGCGCCCGGCCGGGCTCTTCGCTGCCAAGCTGATCGACGACTGCGGCCTACGCGGGCTGCGCGTGGGTGATGCGCAGGTCAGCGAGAAGCACGCCGGCTTCATCATTAACCTTGGCAGCGCGACCGCCCATGACATTCTGACGCTGATAGACGAGGTCAAGGCCCGCGTGCTGGCGCAGACCGGCGTCACGCTGGAGCCCGAGGTTCGCATTCTGGGCGAGGAACGCAAGGCGTAAGGCGCAGTGCGATACGAAAGGAAAGCATCTTATGAGGTTTCTCATCGTCACCGGCCTGTCCGGCGCGGGCAAGACCAGCGTGCTCAGGCATCTGGAGGACAACGGCTATCAGTGCATGGACAATCTGCCCCCGCTGCTGCTCTCCCAGGCGTTCACGCTGTGCGAAAAGGTCGGGTTGGACTGTCCCGTCGCACTGGGCGTGGATTCCCGCAGCGGCGCGCTGTTCAACGCCGAGGCGGTTCTTGAAGCCATCGACAGCGGCATCGACAGCCATGATGTCTCCATCCTCTTTCTGGAAGCGGACGCCGAAACGCTGATTGACCGGTACAAGGAGACTCGCCGCGATCATCCGCTGATGAAGCGCGGCAAGACGCTCGAGGAGTGCATCGCCCGCGAGCGCGAGCTGCTGCAGCCGCTGCGTGAGCGCGCCAACTATGTGCTCTCCACCGCCGGCATGCGGGCCAAAGAAACCTGCGCTGCCGTCGATGCGCTGCTTGCACAGGAGCAAAGCCAGCACATGCTGCGCACGGAGATCATGTCCTTTGGCTATAAACGCGGCATCCCGCGCGAGAGCGATCTGGTGTTCGACGTGCGCTTCCTGCCCAATCCCTTCTATATCAAGGATATCCGGGCGTATACAGGGCTTGAAGCGCCCGTGCGCGACTATGTACTGGGCAAGGAGGAGACCCGCGCGTTCCTTGCGCATCTGTACGCGATGGTCGATTACCTCATCCCTCTGTATCAGCGCGAGGGCAAGCGCCGCCTGATGATCGCCATCGGGTGCACCGGCGGCGCGCATCGCTCCGTCGCCATCAGTGAAGCGCTGTGTGCGCATCTGCGCGCGCTGGGCGAAACGGTCAATGTCACCCACCGTGACATCGCCCTTGAGGAAGCCGCCTGGTCCTTCCGCCGCGACCGCAGCCAGGAAGCCTGACTGCAAAACCGCATAAATACAGCCAATAGCGCGCATGCTGATTCCATCTTCCTGGAAAGGACGGGATCGCATGCGCGTTTCTTTCATGCCGCCGGAGACCGCCTCCGTGCAGCGCTTCTCCCACGAAAAGACAGATGCCGCCGCGCCGGAACACCGTATGCCCGCCGCCCTGTCCTTTTCACCCTTTGGCGCCGACGCGTTTGCGAAGGCGCGGGCGCGGCACGTTCCGGTCTTTCTGGTCATCGCCGACACGCTCGCTCTTCCGTCCGACCCCTCGCTCATCCTGCAGTTGAGCGAGCGCACCGTCCCGGTCTTTCTGCGCACCGGCGAGCGGCCCGACGTGGAGCTGCTGTGTCAGCGTGCGGGTGCGCTCTTTTCCGGCGAAGGCGCGCTGCCGCTGTGCGCGCTGCTGCTGGACGATGCGCGGCCCTTTCTCGCCGCGCCGCTGCCGCCCGCCGGCTTTCCGCTGGACCCCTCCCGCCTGTACGTCTGGCTCGCCCAGGCGGACAGGCGCTTTGCGCAGAACCTCTCCGCGCTGACCGGGCAGGCTGCGCAGGTGCTCCGCTCCTTCCGTACCGAGCCGCTGCGCAGGCTCTATGCCCCGGCAGACGCCGCGCACGATCTCTCCCGTGCGCTCGCCGCCATCGAGGACAGGCAAAACGGCGGCTTCGGTGATCTCAAAGCCCCGCTCGTTTGCATGCTGCGCTTTTTGCAGCATGCCGCGCAGCGCGGTGATAAACAGGCGTACGCCGCGCTCACCCGCACGCTCGACGCCATGCTCGCCTCCGCCCTCTATGATCCGCTGGACGGCAGCTTCTTCCGCGCCACGCTGACGGACGACTGGCGTGTCTTCGTCCCGGAAAAGCCCCTCGGCACAAACGCCATGCTCGCGCTGATTCTGCTCGCCGGCGGGTGGCGCAGCGAGGCTGTGCACCTGCTCGACTTCATCACCGAAGCGTTTCCGCTTCAGGGCGGCGGCCTATCGCCCACGCTGGCCGCACCGTGCGAGACCTATGCCTTCACGCCCGAACAGGTCTGCGCGGCGCTCGGCAATGAAAACGGGCTGCGCGCCTGCCGTCTGCTCGGCCTGCTGCGCCAGCATGCCAAGGCCGCTCCCGCCGTCACACCCAGCCGCTTTTCCCCCGTCGCTGCGGACGCTCCGCGCGGCCTCGACGACGATCTCCCGCCGCTCTGCCCACGTCTGTCCGCGGCGTTCACCCCGGAGGACGCGGCATTCCTCCGCCGCGTGCTGCCGTCGCTGCTGCGCGCCCGCGCCGCCAGACACCCGCAGCAGCCGCTGGGCTTTGTCGTCACGGAGCACTGCGCGCTTGCCGCCGCCGTGCTGGCCCTGTGCGGCCAGCGTCTGGGCGAACCGCGCTGCACGCAGGCCGCGCAGCGCGCCGTCACGTTCCTCATCAGTCAGCCGCCCGCCGGCGGCCCGGCCCCGCTGCCCGCGTCCGCCGCACCCGTCAGCCCACTGGTTGCGCAGGCAACCTGCGGCGCATCCGCAGCGCTGGCGCTGGCGCAGCTCACACTCGGCAGTCAGAGCGGCATGGAGGACTATGCACAGGGCGGCCTTCGTCTGCTCGGTGCAGCCCTGCACGCCTTCGTGCGCCCGGATGGTTTGGTCATGCACACGCCCCGTGATCCGGCGGCTTTCTTCCCGCGTGTGCCCGCGATCTTCGACAGTGAGCTTCCTTCGCCCGCCGCCCTGCTCGTCCATGCCCTGCGCATCGCGGACGGTATGCGCCCCGAGGCCCATTATGCCGACGCCATTCAGGTCATCTGGGAGGCCGCCGCCCCCGCCGCCAAAGCGCAGCCAATCGCCTGCGCCGCGCTGATTGATGCCGTTACGCAAAAATAAGCGGAGCACGCTCCGCCTATCTTCTATCCGATTTATCCCCCGAGCACCTCGCGCAGCAGCTCCGCGTCCACGGTAAAGAAGTTCTCCTCGCCCAGCAGCACGCCGTCGCCGAGCGCCTTCTTCCGCTCCTGAATCTTGAGGATGTGCTCCTCCACCGTGTCCGACGCGATCAGCCGGATCACCTGCACGCCCTTCGTCTGGCCGATGCGGTAGGCGCGGTCGGTCGCCTGGTTCTGGGCCGACACGTTCCACCAGGGATCGTAGTGGATCACCACGTCCGCGCCGGTCAGATTGAGGCCCGTGCCGCCCGCCTTGAGCGAGATGAGGAACACGTCCGCTCCGCCCTCGTTGAACTGCCGAACCAGCTCCATGCGCGTCTCCTTGTCCGTTTCGCCGGTGAGCGTGTAGAAGGCGATTCCCTCGCCGGCAAGCGCCACGCCAATCAGCGCCAGCATCGACGTGAACTGCGAGAACAGCAGGATGCGGTGCCCGCCGGAGAGCGCGTCCTGCACCACCTCCAGCAGCTGCGTGAGCTTGCCGCTGCCGCCCTTGTAGTTTTCCAGGCACAGCCGCGGATCGCAGCACAGCTGCCGCAGCCGGGTCAGCCCCGCGAGCATCTTCATCTTGTCCTGCCCGCTGAGCAGGCCGCCCTCGCTGTCCTCCTTCAGCTTGGCTGCGTAGGCGATGTAAAGCTTGCGCTGCTCCTCCGTCAGCTCGCTGGTCATCACCGTCTCCACCTTTTCCGGCAGATCGGTGAGCACGTCCTTCTTCATGCGCCGCAGGATGAACGGCGCGACCAGCAGGTGCAGGTTCTCCCGTGCCTGCTCATCCGCCTCCCGCACGACCGGCGCCTCAAAGCGCTCCTTGAATTTCTTGTATGTCCCCAGATACCCCGGCATCAGGAAGTCGAAGATCGACCACAGCTCGGACAGCCGGTTTTCAATCGGCGTGCCGGTCATGGCAAAGCGGTGCTGCGATTTGAGCGTCTTGACCGCCCTGGCCGCCTGCGAGGCGGCGTTCTTGATGTTCTGCGCCTCGTCAAGCAGCACATGCGTGAATTCGACGTGCTCATATGCCTGCACGTCCCGCCGCAGCTGGTCGTAGGAGGTCATCAGGATGTTCACTTCGTCGCCGATCAGCTCCGTGCGCTCCTGCGCCGGGCCCATCAGGCTCCTGGCCGTCAGGCTCGGCGCGAAGCGCCGCGCCTCCGCCAGCCAGTTGAGCTGAAGCGACGCCGGGCAAACCACCAGCGCGCGCACCGGGCGTCCCAGCTCCTGCTCACGCAGCAGCATCGCCAGCGCCTGAATCGTCTTGCCCAGGCCCATGTCGTCCGCGAGAATCCCGGAAAAGCCCGCATCGCTGAGCGCGCACAGCCAGGAAAGTCCTTCCAATTGATAGCCGCGCAGCTGCGCATTCAGCGAGGATGGCTGCTCTGCGCGCGTTTGCTGCGCCGCCTCAAGCCTCTCGGTCCACTCGGCAATCTCCCTGGGCGCGCGCAGCGAGATATTCTCCCGCTTTTTGAGTGCCGCGTCCAGGTACATCGCCCGGCTCATCGGCACCTCCACGCCCTGCTGCGCTTCCTCCGCGCTCACGTCGAGGCCCTCAAGCACCTGCGCCGCGTCGGCCGCCTGCTCAAGCGCCTCCCCGGACAGGAATGTGCCGTCCGTCAGGCGCACATAGGCGCGCTTCTCCCGGTAGGCCGCCAGCGCCTGGTCAAGCTCCTCCTGGGTATATCCGCCCAGATCCGCCAGCAGCACCAGCTTGTCCCCCTGACAGCTCAGGCCGAAGCTCATCGCCCTTGCACGCTTGACATTTGTCTGCGCCAGCTGTCGGCTCACATGCACCTCGCCCACGCGCTCAAGCTCCGCCAGCTGCCCGCTCAGCAGCGCAAAGCGCGCATCGTCGTTCCCCTCAAAAGCGTAGACATCCTCGCTCTCCTTTTCCGGGAACAGCTGCTGCGCCGCCGCACGCACGTCCTCCTCCAGCACCGTGTCGCGCCGGATGTGCGGATGCTCTTCGCCGCCGGTGAGCTCCGTCCCCAGATAGTCAAAGACCACCCGGCACGTCAGCCGGTTTTCACCCGCCAGATCCACGTAGAGCCTGGGCACAACCGGCGTGGGCGTGTGCTCGGCGAGCACTGCCTGCCCCTTGCGCATCAGCGCGCATTCCCCGGCCGGCAGGATCAGCCGCGCGCAGACCTCGTCCAGCTGCGTTTCGTCAAAGCGCACGCCCTGCGGGTACGCGTCCGCGACCTCCAGCAGGCCCGCAATGCGCGCAAACGCCTCGCCATAGGCGCAGACGATCGTCTCACTGCCAAAGCGGTATGCGCCCGCCTGTCCCAGCACCACGCCGCCGGCCTCCACCAGCAGCGACGCGCTGCCTGACTCCTTAGTCAGCTCCAGCGGCAGGGCGATGTCCTCGCGCGTGACCTTCGCGCGCGTCACCGCGCCGTTTTCCCCGCGCACATCCGCCTCACGCCCCTCAAGCAGGCGCATCGTCTGATCCAGCGCTGCGCCCGAGAGCATCAGCTCGCCGCCGTCTGCGATCGCTTTGTCCCCTGCGAGCATCACGATCTGGCCGTACAGCTGCGCATCCTGCGCGTCAAGCTCCTCTTCGCGATGGCCAAACGTCAGCTCCCGGCCATAGACCGCCGTCTCCCGCCGGACCGTGCGCTCGGCCAGCTCGGCCATGCTGCGCACGACATACGGCCGCGTCCTTCCGAGCTTCAGCCCGAGCGCGATCACCCTGCCCGAAACGCGCCGCAGCACAGGGTACAGATGCACCGGTTCCTCAGCGGCGCGCCTGCGCGCCGGGTTCATCCGGCTTTTCCCAAGCAGCGCGCCGATCATCTCCGAGCCGTCGCGCACGCCGACAGATCTGGCCGCGCCGCCGCATGCCGCGATCATCAGCGCCGCCACATGCCGGCAGCCCCGTCCCGCCCCGCAGGTACAGGAAAAGGAGGCGAACACGTCCATGTCCTCGTCATACAGGAAGCTCGCCTGGTATTCCCGATCCGCGCCGCGCACGGCGCCCCGATACGCCAGCAGCCCGTCCTCCTCGCAGACCGTCACGCCGCTCACGCGCCCCTCCTGCACGTCGGCGCCGCCGCGCGCAAAATACGCGGGATTGTCGATTGCGCTGCGCGCGCTGGATAATGTGAACATCCGCCTTTCCCCCCATCCCTGATATCATTTTCATTATAGCATACTTGCCGCCTTCTGCCAAACATGTTACAATGCGCCGTGAAAGGAGAAATGACATGCGCCTGTTTTTCGGTCTGTCCCTGCCGGACGATGTCCGCTCCGTCACGCGCGCCTGCGCGGAGGAAGCCGCGCAGCGCGTGCCCGGAAGGTATGCCCTGCCGGAGAATCATCACATCACGCTGGCGTTTCTGGGCGACGTGCCGGAGAAGCGCCTGGGCGACGCGCGGGACGTGCTCGCCCGCTGCGCCGCCGCATTTCCCGCGCCGGTGCTTTCCCTGGATGGGTTTGACTGCTTCGGCCGCCGCACAAACGGCATTCTCATCCTGCGCGTGACAAGCTGCCCGCCGCTTCTGCCGCTGCACGAGCAGCTTGTTCAGGCTCTGACTGAGGCAGGCCTCCCCGCCGATCCCGGCCCGTTTGCGCCCCACATCACGCTTGCCCGCCACGCGGTCATGGCGGATGCGATGCCCGCCTGCCCGCCCGTTTCCTTCTCCTGCACACGGGCACACGTGTACCTGAGTGCCCGCGACGAGGCCCATGTGCTGCGCTATACGCCGCTTGAAACTGTCTGTTTTTCCAGCGCCGGAAGCGGAAACTGACAGTTTTCCCCAGAATCCGGCCGCTTTGTTTCATTCTTTCTTGAAGATTTTTAAATTCATCTTGACAAATGTTACAAGCCGTAATAAACTGGTAACACAGTTGAGATGAAAGGAGACGCATGCCCTCATGAAGATTGCGTCAGGAAAGAAATGGATCGCGGCATTGGCAGCCGTGCTCATGGTGTGTGTATGCGCCCTCGCTTCGGCGCAAAGTTATAGCCTCGGTGACGAGGCCGATGAAATTGCAACCATTCAGACTGCCCTCAAGCAGCTCAAGCTGTATACCGGCAGCATCACCGGCCACTATGGTGCCAAGACCCAGGCTGCGGTCAAGGCATTCCAGAAGCGCTATAAGCTCGAAGAAGACGGCATCGCCGGCGAAGGCACGATTCAGGCGCTTTACGAAGTGACCGGCCTGTCTTATTCCGGCAGCAGCTCTTCCTCCTCCGTTACGGTTGACAGCAGCAGCGTGCTGCGTCAGGGCAGCCGCAGCGAAGCCGTGCGCGAGCTGCAGGAGAACCTCAAGGCGCTGGGCTACTACAACGGCAGCGTCAGCGGTCACTATGGTTCCCAGACCGAAGCGGCGGTCATGAAGTTCCAGAGGGCCTATGGCCTGTCCGCCGACGGCGTTGCCGGCGCGAAGACGCTGGCCAAGGTCGCCTCCGCGATGGCAGGCAGCTCGTCCGGCTCCTCTTCCAGCAGCTCCTCTTCCTCCTCCGGCAGCACGCTCCGCTATGGCGTCAAGTCCGACGCGGTGCGCACCCTGCAGCAGAACCTCAAGTCGCTGGGCTACTACAACGGTTCCGTCACCGGCAACTTCGGCAGCCTGACCAAGGAGGCCGTGTACAACTTCCAGAAGGCGAATAACCTGTCCGCCGACGGCGTCGCCGGTGCGAAGACGCTGGCCAAGATCGCCTCCGCGATGGCTGGCAGCTCGTCCGGCTCCTCCTCTTCTTCGAGCAGCTCCTCTTCCAGTTCCTCTTCCTCTTCGAAGCTGACGCTGGACACGTCCGTCACGCTGATGAACGGCAGCAAAAGCGATGAGGTGCTCAAGCTGCAGAAGATGCTCACCTCGCTGGGCTATTACAGCGGCAACCAGACCGGCAATTTCGGCGACAAGACCGAAGAGGCCGTCATCGCTTTCCAGAAGGCGATGGGCCTGACTGCTGACGGCGTCGCCGGCAAGAGGACGCTGACCTCGATCAACGCCAAGTACAACGGCACCAGCTCGGGCGGCTCGTCCTCCTCCGGTTCCGGCTCTTCCGGCGTGTCCGCCAGCAACGTGCGCTACGAGAACTTCTATACCTGGCGCACCAAGTACGCCAACGGCGAGTACTGCACGGTGTATGATCCGGCGACCGGCTATTCCTGGACGCTGCGCATCATGACCAAGGACGCGCACATGGATGCCGAGCCGCTGACTGCGGAGGATACCGCGATCATGAACAAGGCGTTCGGCGGTGTGACCACCTGGTCCCCGAAGCCCGTCTACGTCACCTTCTCCGACGGCAAGACCTATCTGGGCTCCACCCACAACGTGGCGCACACCCCGTATCACCTCAAGGACAACAACTTTGACGGCCACCTGTGCGTGCACTTCCCCATCTCCATGGAGAAGGCGCAGGAGATCGGCCCGTATGCCACCAGCCACCAGGAGACCATCAACGAGGCCTGGGAGAAGATCCTCGCCAAATATCGCTGATCATCAGGGGACGATTCCATCGCGGGATCGTCCCTTTTATCCTGTCCGGCGGTTGTTTACATCCCTGCACACGCATGCTATAATTGAATTGATCAGCGCGGCTTTCTGCGCAGGCACAGGAGGGATGTCCATGGCGACCATGAAGGATATCGCCAAGGCTGTTGGCGTCAGCCTCACCACCGTATCCAATGTCATTCACGGCAATTACGACCGCGTCTCTCCACAAACCGTCGCGCGCATTCAGGATGCCATCGAGCAGATGGGCTATGTGCCCAACATGTCCGCCCGCGCGCTTGTCAGCCATACCTCGCGCATCATCGCCTATGTCGATTCGCACAGCCCGCAGGAGACCTATGCGGGCAACGGCTTTGCTGGCGTGCTGCTGTGCGGCATTGAGAACGTCGTCACCGAGCACGGCTATTTTCTGATGATGCGCCGCGGCACGGACGAAGAGGTGCTGCGCCTGATGCTCAACACCTGGAACCCGGACGGCGTGATCTTCAAGGACTGCGTGCCGGAGAGCCTGATCGCCTTCGTGCGCAGTCTGGGCAAGCCCTGCGTGACGATCAACACCTATCTGGACGATCCCACGCTCATCCAGGTGCACGCGGCGGACTACCAGGGCGGCCGCATGGCGACAGAGCACCTGCTGTCCCTGGGCCACCGGGATTTCCTGTTTATCGGTGCGGTCAACCGCGGCTTCCAGAACAACGACCAGCGCTATCTGGGCCATTGCGATGCGCTGCGCGCCGCAGGCATCACGCCCGATCCCGCCAACCTCATCAACACGCTGCATCCCTTCAGCGCGGACAGCGCCATCGCCATGGGCCGCCAGCTGGCCCGGCGCGGCGGCTTCACCGCCATCTGCGTCAGCGGCGACCAGTATGCCGCCGCCGTGATGGCCGGTCTGCGCGAGGGCGGCGCCCGCGTCCCCGAGGATATCTCCATCGTCGGCTTTGACGACACGGACATCGCGCGCATGTGCACGCCTCCGCTGACAACAATCCATCAGGACGGCATCGGCAAGGGCGAACGCGCCGCGCAGGCGCTCTTCGCGCTCATCGCCGGCCAGTCTCCGGATCCCAGGGACTTCACGCTGCCGGTTGAGCTCGTCGTCCGCGGCACGACGGCACAGGCGAAACGATAAAGGAGAACGTTGGGCTGCCGATCCGGGAAACGGAATAGTCGCGCAAGCGCTCCTTTCCGTTTCCGACGCTCCACCTGCCTTCATCCGCCACTGGCGGCGGCAGGTTCCGGTCCCAAACCCGCTCAGGGGCACCGCCCCTGAACCCTGCAAGGGACTTCGCCCCTTGACCCCATGTTCGCTTCGCGCAGTCATAAGCAGCCCGGAACCAAAACAGGACAAATTTAATACTAATTCGCAATTAAAATGCTTAATAGAGCGCATCATATTTTTCGCTCTGACGAAGCCGAGTGAAGTGAGGCGTACTGGAGGTACGTTGAACGGAGCGAGGCAAAGTCAGAACGGAAAAGATGGTGTGCGGATTAAGCCATTTTAATAAGAATTAGTATAAGGACGGCATTCGCCGTCCTTTCATTTTCTACAGGGTATTGAGCACCCCGCGAATCTCCTCTGCCGTTCCGCCCGCGAGCACACCTTGCGTCATGTCCTTCGGGCCGCCGCCCTTGCCGCCGAAGGCCGCGCACAGCGCACGGGTCACGGGCCGCACGTCCTCCGTCTCGGAGGACAGCGCAAAGCTGTAGCCCTCCTCGCGCGGCACGAGCACCAGCCCCAGCCTCGCACCCTGGCAGAGCTTTCCCGCCGCCTTGCGCACGGCGCCCGCCGGGAGCGCGTCGCACACGACCATGCGCACCGCGCCGGTCTCATGCGCCGCCATCATCTCAAAAATCTGCAGGCCCAGCTGCTCGGCCTTGAAGCGCAGCCGGTCGCGCTCGGCCATCAGGTGCTGCACAGCCTGCGCCACCTCGTGCTGCCTGCACGAGAGCGCGGAGCTAGCGCCCCTCACCTGCTCGAGCAGCGCGTTCTCCTCTGCCAGCGCGCGCCTGCCGCACAGGATGGACACGCGCACGCCGCTCTTGTACTTCTGCCAGCCCAGCACCTTGATCTGGCCGATGGAGCCGGTCTGCTTGACGTGCGTGCCGCAGCAGGCGCAGGTATCCGCGCCCGGGATGTTCACGATGCGCACCTCGCCCTCCAGCGCCTTCTTGCTGCGGTACTGCATCGACTCCAGTTCTTCCCTGGAAGGCAGCAGCGTCTGCACCGGCACGTTCTGCCAGACGATCTCGTTGGCCATCGCCTCCACACGGTCGATGTCCGCCTGCGTCAGCGGGCCGTTAAAGTCCATCGTCACGGCCTCCGAGCCGATGTGGAAGCCCACATTGTCATAGCCGAACAGGCTGCATACAAGGCCGGAGAAGATGTGCTCGCCGCTGTGCTGCTGCATCATGTCCAGCCTGCGCACAGCATCCACATGGCCTTCGACCATGCTGCCGACGGCAAGCGGCCTGTCCACGGTGTGCTCCACCTCGCCGCCCGCCTCGTGGCAGTCGATCACCTGCGCCCCGCCGAGCGTGCCGTGATCCGCGCCCTGGCCGCCGCCCTCCGGGAAAAACGCCGTGCGGTCAAGCGTCACGACGAACTGCCCCTTCTTTTCGTTGCAGCCCGTCACCGTCGCGGTGAAGCTAAGCAGCGCGGAATCCTGATTGTACAAACGGATGGTCATATCGTCCATTCCCTTCGGAAAAATTCTTTGCTCATTGTAGCACAGCCGAAGGAAAAAGACAAACCTCTCCGCGTACAACCGGCGTTTGGCTGCTGCCATTTCTTCCCGGATTGAAGAAAAACAATTTCGCCTTCGGCGCGCAAATGTGCTATAATAGAAGCAGCAGAAGGGCCTGATCCCTCAGCTTTTCATCAGAAGGAGGGCGATCTCATGAAGAACCCGCTCATCATCACCATCGGCCGCGAGTACGGCAGCGGCGGCCGCCAGATTGGACAGGCGCTGGCCAAGCGCCTGGGCATCTCCTATTACGATAAAGAGATCATCACGCTCGCCGCACAGAAGAGCGGCCTGTCCGACGAATTCATCGCCAACAACGAGCAGCGCGTGCGCAGCGGCCTGATGCAGAATCTCGCCGCCTCCGCCAGCTATCACAACGGCTTCTTCGCGCAGCAGTACCTGCCGCTGTCGGAGAACATCTTCATCGCGCAGGCACAGGTCATCCGCGACATTGCCGCCAGGGAGAGCGCCGTCATCGTCGGCCGCTGCGCGGACTACATCCTCGAGGGCCGCGAGAACACGATCAACGTGTTCGTCCATGCCCCGATGGAGGCGCGCGTCAAGCGCATCATGGAGCTGCACGGTATCGACGAGGCTGCAGCCATGAAGGAGATTTCCCGCTCGGACAAGGAGCGCGGCAACCACTACTTCCGCTATACCGACATGAAGTGGGGCAAGGCCCAAAACTATGACATCTGCGTCAATTCCGCGCTGATGGGCGTGGAGAAGACCGCCGAAATGCTGGCCAAGCTCGCGCAGATCGAGGAGCGTACCTGATGCAGCGTTTTCTTCCCTCGCAGACGGCGCTCGTGCTGGGCGGCGGCGGTGCCAAGGGCGCGTATGAGGTCGGCGTCATCGAGGCGCTTGAGCACCTGGGCATCAGCGCCGGCAGCGTGTACGGCACGTCCATCGGCTCGCTCAACGCCGCCATGTACGCGCTGGGCGACATGCCCGCCCTTCGGGCGCTCTGGGAGACGATCCGCCTGAGCGATGTCGTCACCCCGGAGAGCATCGCGCTGGCGGAGGAGGCCGAGACCATCTTCTCCCGGCCCGACAAGCTGCTGGACTTTATCACCCGAAATGCACAAAAGAAGGGCGTCGATCCGACGCCCCTCTTTGAGTTGATCAAAAACACGGTGGACGAAGACAAGCTGCGCCAAAGCGCCGTCCGCTTTGGCCTGGTGACCACGCGCTTCCCGTCCCTTGCCATGGTCGAAAAGCGATTGGAGGACATGCCGCAGGGCGCCGTGCACGATTATCTGATGGCCTCCTGCGCCTGCTTCCCTGCGCTGCCCATGCGCCATATCGGAGGCGAGCGCTATCTGGACGGCGGCTTCACCGATAACGTGCCGGTGGATATGGCCGTTCGCCAGGGCGCGCGGCACATCATCGCCGTGGACATCGGCCGCCACCGCGCACACGAGCAGTATGACCGCCGGCCCAACGTGACGTACATCCGCGCCCAGCATCCGCTGGGCGGGCTGCTGACGTTTGACAGCGAGCGTGCCCGGCGCAACATGACGCTCGGCTACAACGACGCGCTGCGCGCCTTCGGCCGTCTGCGCGGCACGCGCTACAGCTTCGATTCCATCGACGCGCAGCTGCTCTCCGGAACCGCGCAGGACTTTGTCTGCCATCTGACCGCGTATGAAGCGGGCATGGGCGGCAGAAACAGCGCGCCGCTTTTTGGCCTGCTGGAAGAATCCCTTCGTCCCGGCGCGGATGCCGTCGACTACTTCCTGCGCGCCTGTGAGCTGTGCGCCGAGACGCTGGCTGTCGATCCCGCGAAGGTCTACACCTTTGACGCGTTCCGGGACGAAATCGCCGGAAAACTGCCGCTGGAGCACGCGCAGTCCATGCTCGGTTCCCTGCTGGGCGGGCGCATCGGCGTGCTCTTCGCCCCGCCGCAGCCGGACCGCAGGGTCGTGCTCGCGTGCCTGCTTCTGCTGCTGCGCCGCGAGGGCTCCTTCTCCTCGCTGGCGATGCATACGCTCGCCGCGTTCCCGCGAGAGCTGCTGTGCGCGCTGACGCTCAAGGAGATTCTCTGATCGTCATTCCAGCTCATCATACGAGTCGATCACCCGGTCGCACACAGCGCGGATCTTCTCGCGGTCGGGGACGTTCGTCGCGTCCGTGATGCCGATCACGCCCAGGCCCGCGGCCCGCGCGCCCTGCATGGCGTAAAGCGCGTCCTCGAACATCACGCAGTCCTCCTTCTTCTCGCCGATGAGCGCGCACAGGCGATCAAAATACGCCGGATCGCCCTTGCTGCCGCCCGTCATGTCGGTGCTGAAGATGAAGTCAAGATCGGTGACCAGGTTCATCCGGTTGAGTGCAATCATCGCCAGCCGGGACGGCGTCGCCGTGCACAGCACGCACTTCACGCCCCGCGCACGCAGGCGCTTGAGGTAATCCCCCGCGCCGGACTTGAGCGGCACGCCCGCCAGATACGCCGGCTCCATCAGCCGGGCCGAGCGCTCCAGCAGCGTGTCAAACTTTGCCTCGATGCCGAATGTCTCCCGGATGTAGTTGACCACCATCATGCCGGACATGCTCAGCAGATCCTTCTCCTGCTCCGGCGTCAGCTCGATGCCATGCTCGCGCACAAATGAGCTGTTCAGCTTGCGCCATTCGCCCATGGAATCGATCAGCGTGCCGTCCATGTCAAAGATGGCGGCCTTCATGCTTTCAAGCATTCGTGTATTCCCCTTTTGTGATGTAATACGATTTCCCGATAGAAACGAGCCATAAGCGCGAAGCGAAGAAGGGCGTCTGAGGGACCGAAGCCTGCCGCCCGCTGTGCGGGAAGAAGGCAGGCGAAGCGTCGGGAATCGCAAGGAGCGCCGATGGCGCGACTATGCGAGTTCCCCGGACTGAAATCCCTCAGGCGGGTTTTAGGGCGGCAGCCCTAACGTATCCCCATATGGCGAAGCCATTCAGCCAAAGCAGTCAGGGAGCGAAGCGTTACCTGACGGGGCCTGGCACATGGCTGTTTCTATTTGAAACGGTAGATGCCTTTCCGCAAAGCATCGGCCACGGGCGCATGGCTGCGGGACTTGCAGACCTTTGTCGGCCATGCAGCCGGCATCATGCCGGTTTATGAGATAAATCCTTCCGCAAGCCATCGGTCTCAGGCACATAGCTGCGGGACTTGCAGACCTTTGTCGGCCATGCAGCCGGCATCATGCCGGTTTGTGAGATAAATCCTTCCGCAAGCCATCGGTCTCGGGCACATAGCCGCAGGATTTGCAGACCTTTGTCGGCCATGCAGCCGGCATCATGCCGGTTTGTGAGATAAATCCTTCCGCAAGCCATCGGTCTCGGGCACATAGCCGCAGGATTTGCAGACCTTTGTCGGCCATGCAGCCGGCATCATGCCGGTGATTCGATTCATTATAGCCCGCCCTGCGCGCCCGGTCAAGCGTTTGCGCAGGCGACCTTCGGAGGTTCCATGACCAGAGAAGCCTATATCCGCATGACCGGCGCCACGCGCTGCGCCGTCTCCCGCCTGCCCGGCGGAGAAAAGCTGCTGCGCCTGCCCACGCTTGTGTGTGCCAGCGTGTACCTGCTTGCGTTGCTGTATCTCATACTGGCGCGCGATATTCGCCTCGTGCGCGTGCTCCTCGTGCCTGCCGCGTGTTTCATCCTCTGCACGATTCTGCGGCCGCTCATCGGCCGTCAGCGCCCGTACGACCGCTTTGACGCGGAACCGGTGGGCCGCTATGTGCGCGGCAAGGGCAAGAGCATGCCCTCCCGCCACACAGCCAGCGCTGCCGCCATTGCACTGGCCGCCGCGTATGCGTTCTCCTCGCCGGCTGTCACGGCGGCCATGACGGCCCTGTGCCTGCTCATCGGGAGCCTTCGCGTGCTCTGCGGCCAGCATTACATCAGCGACGTGCTCGCCGCGCTGGCGCTGAGCCTCATCGTCTCGCTGATCGGCTATTCTCTTTAATTCCCTCAAGTCCATTTGAAAAGAGCTGAATTTCATGAAATCCATGTCCGCCCAGGAGCGCACCGAGATGATGCTCAACGCGCCGGTCAGCAGGGTCATTCCCAGGCTGGCCATCCCGACGATCATCTCCATGCTCATCACCAGCATCTACAACATGGCCGACACGTTCTTCGTCAGCCAGCTGGGCACCTCCGCCTCCGGCGCCGTCGGCGTCATCTTCTCCGCCATGGCGATCATTCAGGCCGTGGCCTTCATGATCGGCATGGGCAGCGGCACGAACGTCTCCCAGGCGCTCGGCGCGGGCGAGGAGGAGCGCGCCCGGCGCTTTGCCTCCACAGGCTTTTTCACTGCGTTTATCGTGGGCATCGTGCTGGCGGTGCTGGGCCTGTCCAACATCGACGCTCTGGTGCGCTTTCTCGGCGCGACGGAGACCATCGCGCCCTATGCCAAGGCCTATGCCACCTACATCTTCTATGCCGCGCCGATGATGATGTGCTCGCTTGTCATGAACAACCTGCTGCGCTTTGAGGGGCTGGCGATGTACGGCATGGTCGGCATCACCACCGGCGGCCTGCTGAATATGGCCCTTGACCCGATCTTCATCTTCGTCCTGGGCCTGGGCACGGCGGGCGCGGCCATCGCCACGGCCATCTCCCAGTGCGTCAGCTTCCTGATCCTGCTGTTTATGAGCAACACGAAGCCCGAAGCGATTTCCATCAGCCCGCGCTGCTTCAGGCCCACGGCCGCGATGTACGGCCGCATCCTCTACAACGGCTTCCCGTCGCTGGGCCGACAGGGCATCGCCAGCATCTCGACCATCCTGCTGAACACCGCCGCGGGCGTGTACGGCGACGCGGCCATCGCCGCGATGTCCATCGTCTCGCGCTTCATCATGTTCATCAATTCCTCGGTCATCGGCTTTGGGCAGGGCTTCCAGCCGGTGTGCGGCTTCAGCTACGGCGCGGGCAAGTACACCCGCGTGCGTGAGGCCTTCTGGTTCTGCGTGAAGGTTGCCACCATGATCCTGCTGGTGCTCGCCGGCATCTCGATGCTCTTCTCCCGGCAGATCATCACCGTCTTCCGCCGGGACGACGCGGAGGTCATCCGCATCGGCACACTCGCGCTGCGGCTGCAGCTGGCGACCATGCCGCTGTGGGGCTTCATCATCATGGGCAACATGTTCACCCAGTCCATCGGCTACGGCGTGCGCGCGACGCTCTTGTCTATCGCCCGCCAGGGCATCTTCCTCATCCCTGCGCTGCTGATCCTGCCGCGTGCCTTCGGCCTCATCGGCATCCAGAGCGCCCAGCCCATCAGCGACATCTGCACGCTGATCTTCACCACTGTCATCATCTCCGGCGTACTCCGCCAGCTCAAGGACAAGCCGGACAGGGCGTGAGGGAGAGACGATAGGGCTGCCGCCCTATGACCCGCCTGAGGGATATCAGTCCGGGGAACTCGCATAGTCGCGCCATCGGCGCTCCTTGCGATTCCCGACGCTTCGCCTGCCTTCTTCCCGCACAGCGGGCGGCAGGCTTCGGTCCCTCAGACTCCCTTCTTCGCTTCGCGCCAGCAAAAGAGAGCGATAAAAAACTTCGGACGCAGGAAATATCCTGCGTCCATTCTTTATGCAGACTTGCCTGATGCCGCCGCGAAGCAGAAAGAGGGGGTAGGCAGCCCTGTCCCCCAGCAGGTTTTTTGGTCGGCAGCCCTAACGTATCCCTTCACTCGATGTACCCCGCCAGCACCTTGAGCGCCGCAACCGCGCCGTCCACGTGGCTGCGCTCGTAGCCGTGGGAGGCATACACGCCTGCGCCGATGAGGCCAAAGCGCAGGTCGCTGCCCGCGCGCAGCGTCGTCGCCACGTCGCTGCTGTAGAACGGGTACACGTCCACCGCATAGGCCGCGCCCATCTTCTCCGCCGCCGCGATCAGGCCATTCGTCGTGGCGTAGTGGAACGGGCCGCTTCTGTCCTTGGCGCAGATGGAGACCCTGTGCTCGTCGCACTCAAGCCCCTCGCCCACGCAGCCCATGTCCACCGCGATCGCCTCCGTCACGCCCTGCGGCACGCTCGCGCTGCCGCCGTGGCCGACCTCCTCAAAGGAGGTGATGTGCGCATACACCGCGCGTTTGGGCGTGATGTGCTCGTCGTGCAGATACTTGGCGTAGCCCAGCAGGATGCCCACGCTCAGCTTGTCGTCGAGGAACCGGCTCTTGATGTAGCCGCTCTTCGTGATGCGCGTGCGCGGATCAAAGCAGACGTAATCGCCCACGCGCACGCCCAGCTTCTTCACGTCCTCGGCGTTCTTCACATTCTCGTCGAGCACGATCTCGATCGTGTCAAACGTGCGCTTGGTGTCGCTGTAATCGCCGTTGACGTGGATGGACGCGTTGCACAGCTGCGCCGTGCCCTCGATCACCGCGCCGGAGCGGGTCACGACGCGGCAGTTTTCCGTCTCCACATTGTTCGCGTTCAGGCCGCCGATGTTCGTGATCCTGAGCCGGCCGCTCTCCTTGACTTGGCAGACCATGCCGCCCAGCGTGTCCATGTGCGCCTCCAGCAGCAGGCCGTTGCCTGCGTCCTCGCCGCCCAGGTGCACAATCACGCCGTCCTTGCGCGTGCGCTCGCACGCGCAGCCCAGCGCCTCAAACCGCGCCATCACATGGTCCGCCGCGGCCTGCGTCATGCCGCTGGGGCTGTCGATGGCCAGCAGCGCCGCCGTCTCCTCCAGAATAAACTGTCCGTACCGTTCAAAGTCCATATGCTTTCCTCCCATGCTGCATCACTCCGTCTTGAGCGCCTGCACCCTGCTGATGATGATGGACAGGGTGCCGTCGTCATTGTTCACCACCGCAAAGCTGTTCTCGTCGTCCGCCAGCGTGCGCGGCAGCGAGATGGAGATGCCGTTGTCCGTCCTGATCTTCAGCTTGGCCAGCTGCGTCATCACGCGCTTGTTTTCCACCGGGATCACCGGCGCCACGGCCTCCTCCTTCATCTGCCGGGAGACTTCTTCAATAATCGCCTCGCGCTCGGGATCGCTGCGGAAGACCTCTTCCGCGACATCCTGCACGTCGATGACGCCCTTTTCCTCAATGGATTTGGCCATCGCGCGCTTGACGGCGGGCCTGAGCTCCTGCTCGGTCATGTCCGGCGGTGCCGCCTGCGCGATCATCTCGCTGACCATCTGCACGGCTTCCTTCGTCGAGCGCGTCTGCGCCATGGCAAAGAGCGCCTCGGAAAAGAGCATCCGGTTGCCCACGTTGGTCAAAACCGCCGTGTCCCGCAGGCGGATGTCGCCGGTGGAGAGGTTGACCACGAAGCCGGAGAACGCTTTTGATCCGGACAGCGGCAGCACATAGCCATGCTCCTGAATCTGCGTGTTCGCCTGCTCATCCTCCATCTCGATCTGGTGCACCATCGCCCGGCGATAGGGCAGCTGCGCCACGCACAGGTGCGGGTCGTTGTCCCTGTCAAAGGAGAAGATGACCATGTCAAACCCCGCGCGCGGGATTTCCAGCGCCTGCATGCTCTCGTCCATGCCGCGCATCAGCGCGTCAGCCGCCTCGCCGAAGGGCGTGTAGCCAAAGCGGCGCAGCAGCTCCTCCTGCGCGCTGCCGGGCTCCACGCATGTCGTGCGGGTCGTGTCCGAATTGGCGAGCTTGTCCGCGATGGCGGACAGGTATGCGCCCGTCTCGTCCGCAGGCTTGCCCGGTCTGGCCGGGAAGATGGGCGACGCAGGGCTGCCGTCATAGATGTAAACTGCCGCCCGGGCAATGATGTTCATATCGTTTCACCTTTTCCATATCGTTACTCTGCAATTCCTTCTGTAAAGTTCCGGTCTCGGTCATAAAGCAACGGGATTTACAGATTTTCGTCGGGAATACAGCCGGCAGCATGCCGGTTACAGGCGAATCAGGATCATATAGACCGCCGTACCGCCCGCGATGCTCAGCAGCGTGTTGCCTTTGGCAAGTTGCAGCGCCACAACGGCCGCCGCCGCGGCAAGCTGCCTGGCGCCATCCGCAAACGAGCCGAAGGGCACGCTTTTCAGGCAATACACCACCAGCGCCGCCATGATTGCCGGCGGCAGCATGCTGCCCAGCGAGGCTACCCAGCGGGGCACGCCGCCTTTGCCGCCAAAGCAGGCAAACGGCAGCGCGCGCAGCAGCAGCGTCACGCCCGCACACACCAGCACAATGAGAAGCGCATGCGTATTCATGCCGCCTTCCCCCTTCCAACCGACTCCACGCCCATCAGCAGCACGGCCGTCACAGCCAGCGCGGGCGCAAGGAATTTGTCCGGGCCCAGCAGCATCAGGCAGACCAGCGCGCATGCGCCGCCGATCACCGCCGGCAGGCGATCCGCTTTGTTCTTTGCGCGATCCACGCAGATCACGATGAACAGCGCGATCATCGAATAATCGATGCCCGTCAGGTCAAAGGGCAGCGCCTGTGCCAGCACCGCGCCGACGACCGAGCCCGCGATCCAGTACAGCTGATCGTACAGCGCCACGCGCAGCATCACACCGTCGCTCTCCTCGCCCGGCAGCCCGCAGAACACGGAGTACGTCTCGTCCGTCAGCGAGAAGATCATGTACGGGCGAAGGCGTCCCATGCGTCGGAAACGCTCAATATAGCTGACGCCGTAAAACAGATGACGCGCATTGACCATCAGCGCCGTCAGCGCGACGGTCGTAAGCGCCGCACCGGAGGCCATCAGCGGTACCATCACAAACTGCATGCTGCCCGCGTACACCAGGCCGCTCATCATCAGCGCCCACGCGGGGCCAAAGCCTGCCTGCGCCAGCGTCGCGCCGAACGCCGTGCCCAGAAACAGATAGCCGCACATGACGGGCAGCGTCAGCTTCACCGCCCGCATGCGCTCGCTCCACACGTCACGCATCCGTTCCGTCCTCCACCCGCTCAAACCGGTACGTCTGCGCCGCGTCGGGATACTTCTGCCGGTCCACCTCGGACAGGAACATCGCCTTGGGACGCACCCAGACGCCGCGCTCACCGTACAGCGCGCGGTAGACCACGACTTCCTCTCTCGTCTCGCTGTCGCGCGCAAAATACAGCACCTGATACAGGTTTCCCTTGAAATGCCGGACGATATCGCCCGGGTTGATTCGCTCGTACATGGATACTCCTTTCAGGGCTTCTCTCGGGGCTGCCATCCAGGGAACTCTCATCATCGCAGCACGCTTTGCAGTTTCCCCGTCAGGTATCGCTTCGCTCCCTGACTGCCTTTCTTTTGATCGCTTCGCGATCGTGTACGTTGGGCTGCCGCCCAAACCTGCTTGAGGGATTTCATCCCTCAAACTCCCTTCTTCGCTGCGCGCCGGTTTCAAGCTGCGTTTCAGCCGCGCTCCTCCTCCTCCAGAATCTGGGAGAGGTTCATCATCAGGCTGAGCATCGGCGCGAACATCGCGTCATCCTCCATGCCCATCAGCTTCTGGATCTTCGCCAGCCGGTAGCGCACGGTGTTGGGATGCTGGAACAGCGCCTTGGCCGTCGCTGCAATCTCCATCTTTTCCATCACATACACGCGCGCCGTCTGCTCCAGGCTCGTGCGGTTCTGGCTGTCGTATTCCCGAATGCGCTGCAGCTGCCTCCTGCACTGGCTGCATACAAACGCATTCTCGCTCATCGGGAACAGATATGCATACAGCCCCAGCTCCTGCGCGCAGAGGATCGGCTTGCCCGTCAGCCTCGCCGCGCGCGCACCGTAGACCGCCTCGCCCAGCGCCTCACCGAACGCCGTCTGCTCCGTCCGCCGCAGGCTCATGCCGGCGCACAGCTCCGCCGTCTCCACGCCCGCCCTTGCCAGCAGCGCCGTGAGCGTCTCGCGTCCGTCCGCCTGTGCGTCGTCCTCATGCAGCAGCACGATCAGCATCCGCCGCCAGGTCATGCAGATGCACCGCTGCGCCAGCGTCTCGTCGCCCGAGAGCAGCGCGTACATCTTCTCCTCCAGCGCCGTCATCCGCTCCCTGGGGTACAGCGCGCAGACGCGGTACGCCCCCGTGCCGGTCGGGTCGATGCGCTGCACCTTCTCCTTCGTCTGCTCCACTGTCAGCGCGCCGCGCATCAGTGCGTCCAGCTCCGGCTCATAGCCGGCAAAGTGCCGCTTGCCGCGGATCAGCTCCGTCACCTCGAGGATGACCTCCTCGATGTACGTCTCGTCGAACAAAAACAGCGGCGTGCCCAGCCGGTTCGCCATGTTCACGACGCTCGGCGGCAGCTCGCTGAAGTACGCCGTCTTGACCAGCAGGCCCGCAATGCCCTGATTCATCAGCGCCAGCAGTGAGTTGGTCACCAGCTGGCTGTCCCCGCGGGCATAGGCCAGCGTCGTCACCACCAGATCGCCGCGGTAGAAATCCGGCAGCTGCATGCGGGAAGAATCGTACTCCAGCAGCACCGCCGCCGTCACCGTGCGCTCCAGGCCCTCCTGGCCTGCAATCAGGCGCAGTCCCTTCAGGTTTTGCAGCCGGAACAGTTCCTTGATGCGGATCAAAACGCTCACCTCTTCGCTTTCAATGCCTTATTGTATCACCGCCTTGTGCGTTTTGCAAGGTGCAACCCGCATCCCTTGTACAAAATAAAAAGGCGGAGGAAAGCTCCTCCGCCCAGGCTGCCTCGTTCAAAGCGCGTACAGCAGAATCGCCAGCAGGTGCAGTACGCTGCCCGCGACCACAAACAGGTGGAACACGCTGTGCATGTACTTCTTCGTGCGGCCCATGCCATAGAGCACCGCACCCACCGTGTAGCACACGCCGCCCATCAGGATCAGCCAGAAGCCGCCCCAGCCGACCGCCTGAATCAGCAGCCTGATTTTGAAGACGATGCACCAGCCGATGCCCAGGTAACAGATCATCGAGAAGACGGCATACTTCTTCAGGTCAATCGCCGTCAGCGTGATGCCCAGCGCCGCCAGCCCCCACACCACGCCCAGCAGAATCCAGCTCGCCGCCGGATCGATCGGCCGCATGGCGCTCAGCAGAATCGGCGTATAGGTGCCCGCAATCAGCAGATAGATCGTGCAGTGATCCAGCACCTGCATCACCCGCTTGGCTGTTCCCTCCCGCAGCCCGTGGTAGACGCTGGACATGGTGTAGAGCACGATCATCGAGAGGCCGTAGACGATTGAGCCCGCCAGGCCGTAGCCGTTGTGATGGATCGCGGAAACGACGATGCCCAGCACCAGCGCCGCCACGCCGACGGTGCCGCCCACGATGTGGGAGATCATGTTGAATCGCTCTTCTCCCTTGGTGTATACCGGCAGCTGCCTGTCCCTGAGCTTCGTTCTTCTTCGCTTGGTCATCGCCAATTCCTCCTTATCGGTTTTTTAAAAACCGATCAAAGCATATCACAAATCTTCATTGCTGTCAACCTCATTTCTGCCGCGGTCGGTCACATCTGCGCTGAACCGCCTTCACCAGCTCCATGATCGGGATGATCAGGACCGCCAGGCCGAGCGCAATCGCGTATTCCGGCAGGCTGATGGGCGTGAATTCAAACGCGCTTGCGAGGAAGGGCACCTCGATCACCAGCGTAGTCAGCACGAGGGAGACGAGCATCGCGCCGTAGAGGAACTTATTGTGCGTCTTCAGGCCAAAGATCGAGCCGCGCCGGCTACGCATGTTCAGGGAATGGAAGATCTCCACCATGGACAGCGTGAGGAACGCCATCGTCATGCCGTCCGGGCTGTTCACGAATGTCCATTCGCCGCTCTCGATGAAGTGGCCGAGGATGTAGGAGAGCATCACCAGCGCCGTGACAACCGCACCCTGGAAGAACACGTCAAACGCCATGCCGCCGGCGAAGATGCCCTCCTTCGGGTCGCGAGGCGGCTTCTTCATGCTGTCCGCCTCGCTCTTCTCCATGCCCAGCGCCAGCGCCGGGAAACAGTCGGTGATCAGGTTGATCCACAGCAGATGTACCGGCTCCAGGATCGTAAAGCCGATCAGCGTCGCAAAGAAGATCGCGAGCACCTCCGCCAGGTTGCTGGCCAGCAGGTACTGAATCGCCTTGCGGATGTTGGCGTAGATGCGGCGGCCCTCCTCCACGGCGGAGACGATCGTCGCGAAGTTGTCGTCGGAGAGCACCATGTCCGCCACGTTTTTGGTCACATCCGTGCCGGTGATGCCCATGCCCACGCCGATGTCCGCGCTCTTGATGGACGGCGCGTCGTTCACGCCGTCGCCGGTCATCGCGGTGATCCTGCCCTTCGCCTTCCAGGCGTTCACGATGCGGACCTTGTGCTCCGGCTGCACGCGTGCATAGACGGCATACCGCTCGATGTTCTCCACAAGCGTCTCGTCGTCCATCTCATCCAGCTGCGCGCCGGTAATCGCCTGATCGCTGCTTTCAAGAATGCCCAGCTCCATGCCGATGGCCACCGCTGTGTCCCTGTGGTCGCCGGTGATCATGATCGGCCGGATGCCCGCCTCGCGGCACTCGACGATGGCCGCCTTGACCTCCGGGCGCACCGGGTCGATCATGCCGCACAGGCCGATGTACGTCAATTCCCGCTCCAGCGCCTCCGGTGCCGTGTTCTCCGGCAGCTTGTCCCATTCGCGCCTGGCCGCGCAGAGCACGCGCAGCGCCCTGTCGGCCATCCGCTTGTTCGCCGCCAGAATGTCCTCGCGGATCGCGTCGGTCATCGGCACCACCTCGCCGCCGAGGAGCGCATGGCTGCAGCGGTCCAGCACCACATCCGGCGCGCCTTTGATGAACTGCACCACGCCGTCTTTCGTCCGGTGCAGCGTGCTCATCATCTTGCGCATGGAATCAAACGGCGCCTCACCCACGCGCGGATACGCACCTTCGAGCGCCGCGCCCTTCAGCCCGGCCTTCGCCGCGTCGTTCACCAGCGCGCACTCCGTCGGTTCGCCGACAGCCTCGCCCGCCTCCTCGTCATACTTCGCATCGCTGCACAGCGCCATTGCCGTGCGCAGCAGTGTCTCGTCGCTGCTCACGCGCTCCACGACGGTCATCTTGTTCTGGGTCAGTGTGCCGGTCTTGTCCGAGCAGATGATCTGCGTACAGCCCAGCGTCTCCACGGCGGTCAACTTGCGGATGATCGCGTTCCTTTTGGACATGTTCGTCACGCCGATGGACAGCACCACCGTGACCACCGCCGCAAGGCCCTCCGGAATCGCCGCTACGGCCAGCGACACCGCGACCATGAACGTATTCAGCAGCAGGGCGCCGGTGATGCCTGTGCCGCCCGCGCGCAGCAGGCCCACGCCGAAGATCACCGCGCAGATGCCCAGCACCAGCGCGGTCAGGATCCTGCTCAGCTGCGCAAGCTTGCGCTGCAGCGGGGTTTCCTCATCCTGCGCCTGCGCCAGCGCGCCGGCGATTCTGCCCATCTCGGTGTCCATGCCCGTGCCGGTCACGACCGCCGTGCCGCGGCCATACACGACCGTGGAGCCCATGTACATCATGTTCTTCCGGTCGCCCAGCGGCACGTCCTTCGCGCCCTCCAGGTTCAGCGCGTCGATGAACTTGTTCACCGGCACGGATTCGCCTGTCAGCGCCGCCTCCTCGATCTTCAGGCTCGCGCTGGTGAGGATGCGCCCGTCCGCCGGCACCGCGTCGCCCGCCTCCAGCACCACGATATCGCCCGGCACGAGCTCCTCGCTGCGCAGGACGACCAGCTTGCCGTCCCGCATGACCTTGCTGGTGGCCGCCGACATCTCCTGCAGCGCCGCGATGGCCGCCTCGGCCTTGCTCTCCTGCACCACGCCCAGCACCGCATTGACGATCACCACCGCCATGATGATGATCACGTCGGCAAAGGATTCGCCGGAATAGAACGCCGTGATGCCGGAGATGACCGCCGCCGCAATCAGAATGAGGATCATCGGATCGGCCAGCTCCCCGAGGAATCTCGCAAGCAGGGACTTCCTTTTGCCCTCCTGCAGCTTGTTGAGCCCAGCCTGTGCCAGCCGTTTTTCGGCCTCGGCGGTGCTCAGCCCTTCCGGCGAAGTGTTCTGCGCACGAAGCACGGCTTCGCTGTTTTCAAGATATGCTTTCATGGTATTCCCTCCTGTTGATTCATATATATGAAATCAAAAACGAGACTTGCCTGCGATTTCCCCTCATGGGAAACAACAGGTAAGTCTCGTCATTTCAAATGAAGCCAGGAACTTGCGTTCCAGAGATGTTGGCACCATCGCGCGTTGCGCTGACTACTCCCTTACGAGGAAGCAGTTTATCATATCTGCGGGAGAAGATCAAGGCTGTCATCCCGCCTTTCGGGCGGCGGTCAGTCAGCGCATACAGCAAAAAGCAGCCCTGCCGTGCGGCAGAGCTGCTGCAATTCTTCTTTCGGGAAAGAATTACTTGATCTCGACGGTCGCGCCCGCCTCGGCCAGCTTCTTCTTCATGGCCTCGGCCTCGTCCTTGGACGCGCCTTCCTTCAGGGTCTTCGGAGCGCCTTCGACGATGTCCTTGGCTTCCTTCAGGCCCAGGCCCGGCACGACCTCGCGGACGGCCTTGATGATGGCAACCTTCTTCGCAGCGTCGAAGCCGGTGAGCACGACGTCGAACTCGGTCTTCTCCTCAGCGGCAGCGGCCGGAGCGGCAGCGCCAGCGCCAGCGGCGACCGGAGCAGCGGCGACAACGCCGAACTTCTCTTCGAGGGCCTTCACGAGCTCGGAGCACTGGATCAGGGTCAGGCTCTCAATAGCGGATACGATCTCATTGATTTCCATGGTATTTACCTCCATTAAGAATATTTCTTGTTAAGTCGCGCGGTTTACGCGCATGCTGGGAAGCCAGTTTCGATTACTCGGCAGCGGCTTCGCTCTGCTTGTCGACGTACGCCTTGAGGACATACGCCAGGGCGGTGACCTGAGAATTCAGGCAGCCCATGATCTTGGCGATGAGCTGATCCTTCGGCAGGATGTCGGCCAGGGCCTTGACCTCCTCCACGGACTGAACAGCGCCGTCCATCACGCCGGCCTTGATGGTCAGCGGGGACACCTTCTTGTCCTTCTCGCAGCCAGCGATGAACTCCTTGATCATCTTGGGACCGGAGATCGGATCGTTGTTGCTGAAGACGAAGGCGTTCGGGCCCTCCATGACCTTCTCGTCGAGGGTGATGCCCTTGTTCGCCAGAGCGCGCTTCATCAGCGTGTTCTTGAGAACGCAGTAGTCAACGCCGGCCGCACGGCACTTCGCGCGCAGGGCGGTCACCTGCTCCACGGTCAGCGCCTTGTACTCAACGATGACGATGGACTGGGCCTTCTCGATCTTCTCCTCGATCTCGGAGACGACAACCTTCTTAGCTTCAATGTTCTTGGACATGGTAAATTCCTCCTTCCCGAAAGGTTCCGGAAAAGAAAAGCCCCTGCGCTGGGCGCAAGGGCAGAAAACCACAATTGTGGATTCAATCAACCGCTTACACCTCGGCCGGCGGGCAATCCCTTTACGACGCTTGCGCGTCACCAGCTGTCTTAGGCACAGAACTTTTCAATTCACGGTGATCAGTATACCACACGCCTCCGCGCGTGTCAACGGTTTTTTGCTGATCCGGTCAGGGATTTTGTCTCTGTGGCGGCTTATGGAATCCTTTGTCTTATGCACATCGCCGTGATCCATTTCAGTCCGGCTGATGCAGGACGCTGACCGTTGCGATACCCTCCTTGAGGTAGGTATCGTTGGCATAGTCCTTTGCGTTATCGCGCAGAATCATCACGCTGCCCGGGAAAATACCGCAGGCATTGCCGGTAGAGATATCACATACATCCAGCAGCGTTCCGTTTTCGTTCTCGATCGCGATCGTCGCAGACAGACCATAGAGGTCGTTTTCCGTTGTGTTCTCGATCAGGGCATACGCAATGCCGTCGATAACGAGCGCCTGACCTGCGATCTTCTCGTAATTCGTGTAGGAGCTGGTCTCCGTCTCGATTTTCACCTCGAAGTAGCTGATCTCCGAAACCGGCACATCCAGCCCATAGAACCAATCCCACACATACAAGCTGTCGCCGTTGGCAACCATATCCGGTCCACAGCTGGAATACGTCTCCTGGTCAATCAGCTCTCCCGCAGCGTTATACGCCGAAATCGACGCGTTTCCGGGATACAGGGTACGCCCGCTGATATTTTTCAGTTCGATCATCACATTTGCTTCCCGCGAATACTTGTCTTCATTCAAGTAAGCAGAGGAGCGGACTTTCTCAAAGAACGGGTCATTGATGTGAAGTGCCGGACCATAGCTAAGCCCATCGTCCTCACCCTGATTCACGTTCGAAGCCGTCTCCGTCTGCACCGCACCCTTTTGAAGCCGGCTGGAGAAATTGCTCAGGCTGTTTTTCTCCTCGGCAGCCGCAAAAGCCGCGCAGAAGCTCAACGCCAGCATCAGGAGTACGCATGGCCACTTTTTCATTTCAGATTCCTCGCTTTCTGCAGGATTGTACTTGATGATAGATTATCACTGTTTTCCAAATCTGTCAATGCTCAAAGAAAAAGAGCCTCTGTGCACAATCGTTCACAGAGGCTCGGTTTGTCCTATGCAATTAGAACTTGAGCGGGTTCACCTTGACGCCCGGGCCCATCGTGGAAGACAGGACGATGGACTTCATGTAGACGCCCTTCGCGGCGGCCGGCTTCGCACGGTTGATCGCGCCGATCAGGGTCGCCAGGTTCTCGGTCAGCTGCTCGGCGGTGAAGGACTTCTTGCCGATCGGGCAGTGGATGATCGCCTGCTTGTCCAGACGGTACTCAACCTTACCAGCCTTGATCTCGGCGATGGCCTTCGCCACGTCCATGGTGACGGTGCCGCTCTTCGGGTTCGGCATGAGGCCCTTCGGACCGAGGACGCGGCCCAGACGGCCGACAACGCCCATCATGTTCGGGGTCGCAACGACGACGTCGAACTCGAACCAGTTCTCGCCCTGGATCTTCGCGACCAGCTCCTCAGCGCCGACGTAATCCGCGCCGGCCTCCTCAGCGGCCTTGGCCTGCT